>JACMND010000039.1 GCA_014378705.1 Pedobacter sp.
TGAATTTATTTTTGGCGGCATTGCGTTAAATAACGCTAACATGATACTGGCAGGTGCAATTCCTGCGGCATTACTTGCTATTTTGTTTGACTTTCTGCTTTCGCGATTGCAAAAGCTCAATTTTAAAATCTTAAAAACAGCGATTTTAATTTCGGGTTTTACTCTGATCTTATTCTCTGTTATTTATTTTATCCCGGTTATTAAACCCGGAAAACTGCTTGCCGGTTTTACACCAGAATTTATGGGCAGGCAGGATGGTTATCTTGGATTAAAAGAAAAATACAAACTAAACATCCGCACGGTAGTGATCAGCGATGCGGTAATGTATAAAGCCGCCTTTGAAAAAGAGTTGGATGTGATCAGCGGCTATTCCACTGATGGCCGTCTAAAAGCTTTTGATCTGGTGGTTCTTGAAGATGATAAGGGGATTTTTCCGCCTTACTATGCGGCTCCCATCATCAACACAAGCACTCTTAGAAAATTTCCTGAACTGGAGCCGGTGCTGAACCTTCTGGCTGAAAAAATTAATGATTCAATAATGACCGATCTTAATTACCGGGTTGATTATCTGCACCAGCAACCAGAAAAAGTAGCTAAAGAATTTCTTTCAGGGATCGGTTTATTGAAGCCTTCTAAAGCCGGCAAAAAAGGAAAGATCAGAATAGGTTCGAAAATATTCGGTGAGCAGTACATCCTGGCCAATATGTATAAAATGCTTATAGAAGGAAATACAGAATTATCTGTGGAAACTAAAACCGGTTTGGGTGGGACAAAAATCTGTTTCGATGCCTTAACCAACAACCAAATAGATCTTTACCCTGAATATTCGGGAACCGGATTATTGGTTATTTTAAACTCACCTCAAAAAATTGTAAACTCATTAAAAACCAAAGAAAAGGTTTTTAAATATGTAAAAGATGAATTCGCGAAACGATACGCAATCACCTGGCTTAAACCCATTGGTTTCAATAACGCCTATGCATTAATGATGCGCAGCAAACAATCGGAGGAATTAAAGGTTAAAAACATTTCTGACCTAAGTAATTACCTTAAATAATTATAAATGATACTTCAAAAGTACAAGGATATCAGGCAGCATTCAGTCATGATTTGTAGCTCTTTGAAAACAGAAGATTATGTTGTGCAGCCGGTTGTTGATGTTAGTCCGCCTAAATGGCATCTTGGCCACACCACCTGGTTTTTTGAAACATTCATACTCAAGCCTTTTGCAAACGGATACCGCGAATTCGACCCGAACTACAATTATGTTTTTAATAGTTATTACGAAACCATCGGAGCCCGTGTAATTCGTACAGACCGTGGAAATTTGAGCCGTCCGGGTGTGGAAGATGTTTACCGATACCGGTACTATGTGGACGAAGCGATGGCCGATTTTTTGCGATCTGAGTCTTTAACAATGCAGCAAAAAGAGTTATTGGAACTCGGATTAAACCATGAGCAACAGCATCAGGAACTGCTTTGCACAGATATAAAATATATTCTGGGCCACAATCCCTTATTTCCGGCTTATTCAGCTTTGCCAATTGTGAAGTTTGAGCTTGCAGGCGAAGAAGATGATGAAGGGATCATTTTCGATCAAAATTTTAACAATAGTTTGATTGATATTCCGGAAGGGGTCTATGAAATTGGATATGAGGGTTCCGGTTTTTGTTTTGATAATGAATTGGGAAGGCATAAAGTTTATCTCCAAAATTTTTCGATCAGTACTACCTTAGTTTCCAACCAAGAGTTTCTTGAATTTATTAATGATGGGGGCTACCGCGATTTTAAACACTGGCATGCAGATGGCTGGGAATGGGTTAAAACAAAAGCAGCATCTGCTCCATTGTATTGGCATTTAATTGACGCTGAATGGTTTAATTATACCTCTCAAGGATTAAAACCATTAGCGGTGGCTGACCCTTTATGTCATATTTCTTATTATGAAGCTTCTGCTTATGCTTCCTGGAAAGGGATGCGCTTGCCAACTGAGTTTGAATGGGAAATTGCCGCTAGGAAGTTTGAATGGGGCAAACGCTGGGAATGGACAGAAAGTGCTTATCTGCCTTATCCCGGCTTTAAAAAAGTTCCCGGCGCTATCGGAGAATACAATGGAAAATTTATGATTAACCAGATGGTTTTGAGAGGTGCTTCAGAAGTGACTTCACCTGATCATAGCCGAATTACTTACCGTAATTTCTTTCAACCTGAATTACGCTGGCAGTATACGGGCATCAGACTGGCAAAATAGACGATGGAAAACCGAACGGAATTACTTGCAAATGAAGCTGAAATGATGGTCAGCAAAACGGAAACCTTTTTACAGGATGTACTAAAAGGGCTGAACGCTGAGCCGAAATATCTGGAATCGAAATATTTTTACGACTCAATTGGCGACGGTCTTTTTCAGCAAATAATGCGAAGCCCTGAATATTATCCTACCAACTGCGAACTGGAGATTTTTTCTTTACAAACCGATGAAATTACAAAAGTTTTTACAAAAGACAGCCAAGCGTTTGACCTTGTTGAGTTGGGTGCAGGAGATGCTTTAAAATCTGCATATCTACTTCAAAACCTGGTGAAAAAAAAATCAGACTTCACTTACTATCCTATAGACATTTCTGAAAATGTAATTGCCGGCCTCCATAAAAACCTGCCTGATCGGATAAAAGGTCTGAAGATCCATGGTTTAAATGGTGAGTATTTTAATATGCTCCAAAAGGTCAATAACATTTCTAGAAGAAAAAAAATAGTTCTCTTCCTGGGATCAAATATCGGAAACATGCATCCTGAAGATGCTTTAAGGTTTTGCGGAAAGCTTAGGGATCATTTATCATCAGGAGACCTGTTATTAATTGGTTTTGATTTGAAAAAAGACCCTCAAACCATATTGAACGCTTATAACGACAAACAGGGTTATACCAGGGATTTTAACCTGAACCTGCTTAACAGAATTAATAAAGAGTTAGGCGGGAACTTTAACACAGACAATTTTAAACATTATCCGACCTACGATCCCGAAACGGGTGCCTGTAAAAGTTACCTGGTTAGTACCCGTGACCAGAAAGTACGAATAGAAGCCGCGGACGTGGAGATCGGGTTTGAAAAGAACGAATGTATCCATACAGAAATCTCCCAAAAATACGACAAGGAAGAGATTGACCGGCTGGCTGGTGTTACCGGATTTACCATTGTTGATTCTTTTTATGATTCCAGGAAATGGTTTTTAGATGCAGTTTGGTTGGTAGGTTAAGTAAGGAAGTCTTTTTGTGATGGAGTGCCCTATATCTTACTTCAATAAATTTCTTAGCTTAATTGGTCCGATAATTTCATCAGTTCGCCGTAAGAAAGTATTCCATGATTAGATTGTACTATTATTTGGCATTTGATTTTAAAAATGTGAGTATTTAAGATTTTTGAAGGTTATTTTCCTTGTAATGTTATTTCCCCCGGTCAGCAATAAAAAGATTTTATCCACCGTCTATAGCAATACCAGTAAGTTCCTAAATGTAGCCTCATTTGCCGCCCCCGCCATCTTATCCAAATGCTCCATTCCCTACAATAGTAATCACAGTTCCGTTAATTAGTATTTCTCTGATTTTGTTATTGCCTCTATCTGCAACGTAAATGTTGCCTGATTTATCTATCGCTTTTCCTTGCTGTCTATTAAAGGTTTCCTCATGATTTATCCCATCGAGATTATCTGGCTCTCCTGTACCAGCGATAACAGTCATTAAACCCTCCTAATTGATTTTTAAATTTGATTTTTTCCGTAATCTGCGGCAAATAATTCCCAAATTAAACTTAAAGCTAGTCCAGGAGGACGTTTAACTTTAGCACCTACATGGTTCACGGTAATTCCACCTGCCAGGGTTTGATTTGATAATACGCCCTAAGTATTCTTTATTTCATCCCTGCCTCACTAACCGCAACCGCAATCTTGGAATCAGCCGTTCCATAATACAGGAACCATTGATTTTTAAAACGTACCAATCCCTCCAAAAAGCAAACCTGATTCACTTGTCCCTGGGTTTCGTAGGGGCGGTCGGGTTTCATGAAATAATTGTCCATTCGTTTAATTAGTTTACCGGGATCTTTAAGATCAAACAATGCCTGGGCGGCGGTATAGGTGTGTTCTTTTAATGTGGAATCACCGGTAGCAAGATTATTGCGGCTGTTATAAATCAGGAGAATACCTTTATCTGTAATCATGGCCGGAGGCCCGGGCTCTACCAGATCGCTGTCAAACTTTCCAATCCGGGGACTTAAAGCAATTTTTAATTCCGGATACATATTTTTAAAATGCATCGCAGGCGATGATTGTTCCTTGTCCGATTTTACAGGCATCCAGTTGATCAGATCATCTGAAGTTGCCAGCCATAAATACGTATCGCCATAATACATCCAATACTTTCCGTTCACTTTCTCAGCTACGATCCTGCCATCCGGATGGTACCTGGAAACAATGGATCCTGATTTAGACCAGCCCTGAACATATTTTTGATCTTTGGAATTAGCGAACGCATGCCCTTTTTTTGACCAGTTTACAAGATCCTTAGATGTGGCAATCATCAATCTGGCTTTATCCCCATCATAAGCGGTGTAGGTCATTACATAAGTACCAGATTGGTCTTCTACCACACGCGGATCTTCTATGCCGCCTTCCCACTCAAATATTTTGTACGTGTCATTCTGAGGGAACAAAACAGGTACTTTTTGTTTTACGAATTTAATTCCATCAATACTTTCAGCCAAACCGATCCTTGAAGTCCCGGCATACTTTCCGATTTTATCTTCGGCCCGAAACAGCATCCACACTTTTCCGTCTCTGACAACTACTGCCGGATTAAAAACGTCTTTTTCGTCCCATAAAACTTCTTTCTTTAAAATAGGATCTAAGAATTTACTATCTCCCGCAGCCATGATCGGATTATACTGATCAGCTTTTCTAAATCCTAAGAGCGTCCAGTCTGAATCAACCTTAGATTTTGATTCAGGATTATTACAACTACAAGCTACTAGAACGGTTAGAAAGAATAAATAGCCGTATTTCTCCATTTTTTTTGAATTAAGTATAATCACTAGTTTGAAGGTAATATTATTTCAATAATTTGAAGAAATAGATTGATTTCAATATTGTGCACACAAAAAACCCGGAACTGATGCTCCGGGCTTTACTATTTTGCTTAATTTGAATTACTGAGTTTAGAGTTATACAGTTTGTTTCGTACTGTTAATAAGTGCGTTAACGATGGGAACGACATCCATTTTGGCTTTTTTTAGCCAAAAAGATATAGCGGACAGCGTGTTAAAACGCCCAGGCTATTATCATTTTACCCGTAACTAATTAAATTTAAGTTAATACGCCCTTGCAAATAAAACACGTTGCACAGAGGGCTTTCCCGTAACCATACAAGCACCATCTTCCAATGGGTTATCCAAAGGAATACACCTGATAGTGGCCTTTGTTTCTTCCTTAATTCTTTTTTCAGTTTCTGCTGTTCCGTCCCAATGAGCCAGAATAAAACCGCCCTTTTCATCAAGTACACTTTTAAATTCTTCGTAAGAATTTACCTGCCGGATATTGCTATCCCTAAAATTTAATGCCCTGTTATAAATGGAAATCTGGATCTCCTCCAAAAGCTTTTCAATATACTCAGCCAGATTTTCACGGCTTATATTTTGCTTTTCTTTGGTATCCCGCCGGGCGATCTCTATCGTTCCATTTTCAAGATCGCGGCCACCGATTGCCAATCTTACAGGAACTCCTTTCAACTCGTATTCGGCAAATTTAAATCCCGGACGCTGGGTATCCCTGTTATCAAATTTTACACTGATATTTCTTGCCTTCAGGCTCAAAACGATTTCATTGGCCACAGAGGATATCTTTTCCAGTTCTTCATCAGAACGATAGATTGGAACAATTACAACCTGGATTGGAGCCAGTTTTGGAGGCAATATCAAACCAGAATCATCTGAATGTGCCATGATTAACATTCCAATCAACCTGGTTGAAACGCCCCAGCTTGTAGCCCAAACATAATCCAGTTTACCCTCTCTATTTGTAAACTTTACATCAAATGCTTTTGCGAAGTTTTGGCCCAAAAAATGGGAGGTTCCGGCCTGAAGGGCTTTCCCATCCTGCATTAAAGCTTCAATGCATAAGGTATCTAAAGCACCAGCAAAACGTTCAGTTTCTGTTTTTTTTCCGCGGATAACGGGAACAGCCATCACGTTTTCGGCGAAATCAGCATACACTTCAAGCATACGCTCCGTTTCTTCCATAGCTTCCTGCGAAGTGGCGTGTGCAGTGTGCCCTTCCTGCCACAAAAATTCTGCGGTACGTAAAAATAACCGGGTCCGCATTTCCCACCTTACAACGTTGGCCCATTGATTCACAAGGATTGGAAGATCACGGTATGATTGTATCCAACCCCGGTAGGTGTTCCAAATAATGGTTTCTGAAGTGGGCCGGACTATTAATTCTTCCTCAAGCTTGGCGTCTTCATCAACGATGATGTTTCCATTCCCATCGTTTTTTAACCTGTAGTGAGTTACAACGGCGCATTCAGTCGCAAATCCTTCAACGTGGGAGGCTTCCTTAGAAAAAAATGACTTGGGAATGAACAAGGGAAAATAAGCATTACTGTGCCCGGTTTCTTTAAACCTTTTATCTAAAAAAGATTGCATATTCTCCCAAATGGAATATCCGTAAGGCTTAATCACCATGCAACCTCTTACCGCAGAATGCTCGGCAAGATCGGCTTTGGTAACAAGTTCGTTATACCATTGCGAATAATCTTCGTTTCTGCTGGTTAGCCCTTTACTCATAAGTTTATCTGGAATGAAATTTGTATTTTTAACTTCTAAATGTAGCGGACAAAGTTATAAATCTAAGGCACGTAATATAATTTTTAATGCATGCAACCATTTGGCTTTTACTTCGTCTAAACATTTAATTGTCCCAATACCAATTATCGATTTAAATAAATCGCCATGATACAAAAATTACTTCCAGCCCTTGCACTAATCGTTTTGGCATTGGCTTCGTGTTCAACAAACAGGATTGCTCAGCAAAAACAAGAAGGTGACGATGCTTATTATACCGAAGCTCAAGCCAGGGAACAAAGCAGATATTACGCCGAAACTGAGGAATCTGAACCTAAATCAGATTACGTAACTGACGACGAACTTTACGGGGATAATAACAGCAACCGCAATAACGATGATTATGAACAAGGTTATTATGATGGCAGTTATTCTGACCGGATAAATCGTTTTAGAAATTATTCTCCATGGAGAAATTATTATGATAATTATTACGGTTACGGCTTTGATCCATATTTTAACAACTTTAATTCTTTCAACTATTATAACTCTCCCGGAATTTATATTGGAATAGGTCGGCCATTTGGATATAATTTTGGGTATAGTGCTTACAATCCATGGAACTTTTATGGTTCCCAATACTATGACAATTACTGGGGTCCCTATTCTTTTTACAACACTTATAATCCTTACGGAAATGGGTTTTACGGAAATAATTACGGTGGTGGATACTATGGCAATGTTGGCAGGCCTATAATTACAAATCCAAATTACAGGACAAGGCCGAACCGGGAAACAGAAAATGTACGCACTAATGCGTATCCTACACCCAATGGGCGTATAGGTACAGCTCCAAACCGACCTGAAAGAGTTTCTAATAATCCTTCCAATCAGGGAACATTAGAAAGACCTGACCGTGCAGATCAACCGGCAGCCAGACCAACCAGAAGCAATGACGGACGCCCAAGAGAGGTTTCGCCTGAAAGATCAGGATCCAGCCGCCCTGCGGCAAGACCAACCGAGGCCAGACCATCAAGACCTCAGAGAGAAAGTTCTCCGCCTCCTCGTATTGAAAACCGGCCAGCAGAAAGACAATCATCACCTCCGCCATCTTCTGCTCCTTCCCGATCATCCAACGAGAACAACGGCAGACCATCAAGAGGAAACTAAAGCGTTTACTAATTTCAGGTAAAAGAAATCAAAATGAAATTCAGAATATTGATTATGCTGACTGCAATTCTTGCAGCAGAAAGTCCGGCCTTTGCCCAATATGCGACGGATGCTTTGAGGTTTTCGCAATTCCAACAAGGCTCATCTGCCCGCTTTAAAGCGATGGGTGGTGCTCAAATCGCGGTAGGTGCAGATATCGGATCGCTCTCTTCTAATCCCGCGGGGTTGGGTTTGTTTACTAAATCTGAAGCCAATTTTAGTGCTGATTTTTCCAATCGCAAATCGCAGTCAAATTATTTGGGCCAGTTTACTGATGCGCAAAAAGATCGTTTAGGAATTGATCAGGCTGGTGCTGTTTTTTATAATCCTACTTTGAGATCTAAAGGTTCAGATCTAAAGACAGGTTGGTTAAGTTTTAACTATGGTTTATCATACAATAAAACAAATAATTTTAATTCCACTGTTGATTACTCAGGCACAAATCAACAAAGCTCTATAGCAGATTATTTCTCTGATCTTGCAGGAGCTTATTTGTCAAATGGCAATCCGGCAACCAATAATGCCGCTTTGCCCGCCGGGTCCTTAGAAAGAATGGCTTACAATAATTATTTAATCGAATACGATCCAGCGGGATATTTTCCGGCGACTTCTTTAAATAATAACCAGCAAAATTTGATTTATCAAACGGGTTCACAATCTGAAGTTAATTTCGGAGGGGGAGCCAATTATAGTAACAAATTATATTTGGGAGCCTCTGTGGCTTTTTCATCTCTTAATTACAACTCCGACCGCGAATTTATCGAGACCGGTAACAACAGGGCTTTTCCCGGTCAGGACGCTGAATTTGCAGGCGGGTTATACAATCTATCCTATAAAAACAATCAGATTACAAGGGGCTCCGGCTTTAACGCAAAGCTGGGAATGATCTATCGGGCTACCAACTCCGTACGTGTTGGTTTAAGCTTTATATCGCCAACCTGGTTGCAAATTAATGATAGTTTTTCTGAAGCGTTAGATACCCGTTATACGCGTGCAAACGGATCAGCTATACAACCTTACACAAATACGCCGGAAATTTACGATCTGTCTTACACACTAAGAACGCCATACAAGATCAACGGCGGCATTTCTGCTATCATCAATAAACAGGGTTTAATTAGTGCTGATGTCGAGTATGTAGATTACTCGTCGATTAATTTTAAATCCGACAATCGCAATACAGATTTGGCAACAAATAACCGGATACGTGATAGTTATAAAGCAGGACTTAACTTGCGTGTTGGTGCTGAATATAAAATTGAAAATGTGATGTTAAGAGGAGGCTACAACCGTTCAGGATCACCGTTTAAAGATTTGGATTTTGCTACGGATATTCTTTCTGCAGGTATTGGTTTACGAAGTAATTTACTTTATTTAGATCTAACCTACCAAAACGCAATTTTTAATTCCCGCAGCACTCCTTATTCCATTTCCTCATCTTACCCTGATTTTCAGTTCACCGGAGGTGGTGAAACCGCAAATATTAAAAATAACAGTCACAATGTTTTCTTAACTGTTGGTGCCAGGTTTTAATACGAAAAGTGAAATAGGCGATTAGGATAACATGATTGAAAAAATCCCAATAAGTTTTCAATTGGGATTTTTTAAACCTTTAACTTTTACCGCAAAAAGATCGCAACATCCAATTGTTTTTCTCTTTAAACTGCGTAAAGGAGTTTACAAGGTCGTTTGTTCCATCATCTCCGGCATTTGCGGTTGTTGTCATAATCTCCCGTTCAATATCTATCAGGTCTGAAAAATCCTCCATAATAGCCATTACCATATCGGTATCAACCATATTTTTTGTATTTATTTCCTGTATTTTTGAAATTTTGACATAATCTGAGAAAGTGCTGTATGGCGATTTTCCTAATGTAAGAATACGTTCAGCCAGATCATCAATAGTTTGTTGAGCATTATTGTAAAGCTCTTCAAACTTAACGTGAAGCGTAAAAAAATTACTTCCTTTAACGTTCCAATGGCATCCTCTCAGCTTCTGATAATGAACATGATAATTTGCAAGCAGGTCATTCAACTGATCTACAATTGGCTTTACTTCTTTTTCTTCCAATCCTATTTCTTTAGCGTTCATGGGGTTTTTTTAAGATAAAATTTTGATTTGATTTTACAGTTATCACTTATTAATTGCATAAGATTTTGTGGCGAGTTGTTGCAAATGCAACAAGTTACCTTGCCTTTGAAAAAGGAAAAAACGGCTTGTTTGTTTCATTTTTAGTAATATTGCGCACATATTAAAATCTATTCATGCAGAGACAACTATTATTATCTATTGGCTCTCTCTTAATTTCTTTCAGTTCTTTGATAGCTGCACCGATTGATTCTGTTGGAGTTGAAAATTTAAATGGTAAAAAACTGATCGTGCACAAAGTTGAACCCAAAGAAAATTATTACTCCATCTCCAGAAAATACTTGGTTTCACCACAAACAACAATCAATTATAACAACAACAAAGGTTTACAAATTGGTGTTTTAATTAAAGTTCCCACTGAAAGAGCCTTTGCAAATCGGGTTATAACTGTTCCGGTTACATCAACAACCATATCGGGAGCTAAAATGGAAATTGTAAAATATAAGGTTGGGGCCAAAGAAACTTTTTATTCTATCGCTAAAAAGTTTAATACTTCCGTGGATGCTTTAAAACAATTGAACAACATATCCTCAAATTCATTAACGGCAGGTAGAATCATTAAGATTCGTTATGGTACCCTAACCGCGGAAGTAACACCGCCTACACCGATAATTTTACCAAAAATATTTACGGAAGGTACCGCCGGTTCAAGTCAAATTGATAGTAGCCTGAATGCAGGTGACCGGTTGAAATTACCGCCCTCCCGCTATGGTTTAAGAGAGATTGATGACCATGGTGTAGCTATTTGGATTGCGGATGAAAGCCTTGACGGAACTAAAATGTTAGCCCTTCACCGTACGGCTCCAATCGGGACAGTTGTAAAAGTAACAAACCCCATGACGAGTAAAAGTACATTTGCGAAAGTTGTGGGTAAGTTTACCGAGAATGAATCAACCAGGGATGTAATGATTGTGGTTACTAAAGCTACCGCCGATCTCATTGGTGCTTTAGACAGACGATTTCAGGTGAATATTGTGTACGGCGTTCAAAATGAGTAAAAAGCCTTATGTAATTGGTATTACCGGAGGAAGCGGAGCTGGAAAGACCTTTTTTTTAAGGTGTTTTTTAAATCATTTTCGCACTGAAGATGTTTGTCTGATTTCGCAGGACGATTATTATATTCCGGTTGCTCATAACATGACGGCCGAAGAAAATAAACTATACAATTTTGATCTGCCTCTGACTATCGATCAATCTCACTTTTTAAATGACATACAGTGTTTACTGAATTTTAAAAAGGTTGTAAAAAAAGAATATACATTTAACAACCCGAACGCAATACCAAAACTTCTGGAATTAAATCCTGCACCCATAATCCTGATTGAAGGGCTATTTATTCTTCATTTTAAGGAGATTGCTTACCTGATGGATCGAAAAATATTTATTGATAGTACCAACGAAGTAGCCCTAAAAAGACGTTTAGACCGGGACATGGTGGAAAGGGGATATTCGAAGGAAGATATATTGTATAAATGGCTCAATCATGTTGTACCATCTTACCAACAGTATTTATTGCCTTACCGGGATGAATGCAGCCAGATTATCCTGAATAACAGTCATGCTGAAGAAGATATAATGGTAATTACAAAACAAATTGCAAATGAACTTAAAGAACTGCAAATAGTCTGAATCTTATTCAAGTTCCATCTCCGGCACCTCTCCAACAATAAACAGTTTGCCGGCAGTTACAGATCGGATGTATTCTGTACTAACGCCAGGGGCACGTTCTAAAAGATAAAATCCTCCCTCAGGAAGCACATCCAAAACCGCAAGCTCGGTTACGATCTTTTTGATGCACCTTACCCCTGTTAATGGTAACGTACATTCAGCCAGCAGCTTACTTTCACCCGCCTTATTTACATGTTGCATGGCTACAATAATGTTTTTTGCGGACGCAACCAGATCCATTGCACCACCCATACCTTTAACCATTTTACCGGGAATTTTCCAGTTGGCGATATCCCCATTTTCAGAAACTTCCATCGCACCCAAAATGGTAAGATCAACCTTTTGGGAACGGATCATACCAAAACTTAGAGCGGAATCAAAAATGGATGAGCCAGGTAAAGTGGTTATAGTTTGCTTGCCTGCATTGATCAAATCCGGATCTTCTTCCCCTTCAAACGGAAAAGGCCCCATACCCAGCAATCCGTTTTCTGATTGCAAAACCACTTCCAGTCCATCGGGAATATAGTTTGCCACCAACGTTGGTATACCGATACCAAGGTTAACATAATAACCACTTCTAATCTCTTTGGCGATACGTTTTGCGATTCCGTTTTTATCTAACATGTTGGGGATTTAAGAATTTGATGATTTGATGAGATTGTTAAATAGCTTATGATGTTTTTTAAGATGAGATATTCTTGGGAAGAATTTTGATAATGGATATAACTGTTAATGTGCAGTTTACAGGCCGAAAAATAATTAAAATGTAAGAACAGCTGAAGATAGTATTCAACTTGATAAGCTCCTTTTGCAGCAATTTTCATTTTATGAATTTAAGCTCCTTTGTTTTCAGCATTCTCAGTTTTTCTTACGTTTGTTCCAACTGAAATTTCTGATCTGTGTAATTGACTTCATAATAAATAATGATGAAGTTGTTCTAGGTTGGATGAAGAATCAATTATTTATAAAGCAAAACCAAAGGTCTATTTTACAATTAGGTTCTCACGATCGTACCTCATAATCTTTGAATTATCAAATCCTTTCTCTTAATGTTCGTTGTTCTATCCTTTTTTCATAGTTTTTACCCTGAAAAATGCGATGGACAAAAATCCCCGGGGTGTGAATGTGATCCGGGTCAAGCTCCCCCAATTCCACTATTTCTTCTACTTCAGCAATTGTAATTTTTCCTGCCATCGCCATTACAGGGTTAAAGTTTCTCGCCGTTAAACGGTAAACCAGGTTACCGGCCGAATCGCCTTTCCAGGCTTTTACAATAGCAAAGTCAGCTTCAAATGCCATTTCCATGAGATAATCCTTTCCATTGAAGTTTCTTGTCTCTTTTCCATCAGCGACTTCTGTGCCTACACCTGCCGGAGTAAATATGGCCGGCATACCATAACCGGATGCCATGCACCGGGAAGCGAGTGTTCCCTGAGGAATAAGCTCTACCTCCAGCTCGCCGCTTAAAAGCTGCCTTTCAAATTCCGCGTTCTCTCCCACATAAGATGAGATCATCTTTTTAACCTGCCTTTTTTCAAGCATTAGCCCAATCCCAAAACCATCAACCCCGGCGTTATTGGAAATACAGGTTAGATTTTTAACTCCTTTATCAACAAGTGCCCGAATGGTATTTTCAGGAATTCCACATAAACCGAATCCACCAAGCATTAGGGTCATTCCATCCTTAATATCTTTGGTTGCCTCAATGGCATCTTTAACAACTTTGTTAATCATTTCAAGGTAATTTGAATACGAAATTAGCAATAACCTAAATATTAAAAATCATATACCGTAAAAATTACCGTTAAATAAGAAGCAGAGAATTAACATAAATAATGACAGAGGAGATTACATCCGGACAACCGGAAGATATTTTTGTTTTTAAAGGCACAGCACCCTTTTATATGGAATGCGTATTTAAAAAATGTTGTAAGAAGTACAAAAAAAACAAGCGTTGCAAAAACTGTCCTTTAAAAACTAAATAGTTAAAGTTTTTTGCTAATCACAATAACTTTATCATTTGACCCGTTTCCCGTGACCAGGTAAACCTTACCATCCGGAGCAATGCAAACATCCCGTAAACGGCCGAAATCACCACTTATAATTTTTGTTACATCAGCAACAGCGTCACCAGCAGGGTTCAGTTTTAACTGATAAAGTGATTCATCCTTTAAAGTAGCCATTATTACAGAATTTTTCCATTGAGGGATAAAATCACTATTGTAAAAATCTATACCGGAAACAGCGATGGTAGGGGTCCAGGCTTTTAAAGGTTCGGCTACGTTATTTTTTGAACAAAAATCCTTTTCACTATTTTCATCACAAAAACCATGAACATCCGGCCAACCGTAATTAATGCCTTTACGGATAACATTAAATTCATCATCTGTATTCGGGCCATGCTCTGAACTATATAGCAAACCATTTCCGAAAACAAGACCCTGGGCATTTCTGTGTCCAAAACTCCAGATTGGGTTGCCTGAAACAGGGTTATCAGAAGGAATAGTACCATCCAGATTAATTCTCAAAATTTTACCGCTTGTAGAATTTATATTTTGAGATAAAGGCTGGTTCCCGGCATCACCGGTACTTATAAATAATTTTTTTTCTGATGAAATGAGTAATCTGCAACCATTATGGAAAGTATTCGCGGCAATATTATCAAGTAAAACAATTGGATTGGATAATGTAGTTCCGTTGTAAGTATATTTTACAATTTTTTCTGTATAGCTGCTCTCTTTTAGATAGTTATAGGCCACATATACTTCTGGAACGGTAGAAAAATCAGGATGAAGAGCCATTCCAAGTAAACCTCCCTCACCTCTTGACACCACGTCGTTAATATTAGCAACAAGTGTTAGATTTCCAGTTTTTGGATCAATACGGCTAACTTTTCCGTCACGTTCAGTCACCCAAAGGAAATTATCCGGCCCCCAAAGCAATTCCCAGGGATGCGATAAACCGCTTGTTAAAACGCCAACCTGTATTTGGGCATCAGAAATCGGAATCTGCTGAGTTGGCTTAGATTTTTTGCAGTTAAAAGAGAATAGAGCTATAGTAGTAATTGCTAAAAATATAATAAGTAGCTTCATTGCGACCTGTGTAAATATTTTCCTTAACAAACAGATAAGTTCTAAATAAGTTCTTGATTGGGGAAAGGGAAGGCTTACAAACGTATTTCTTAAACAAGATAAACGTAGGTAATTCCATCACCACCGCGATCCGCATGCTCATCTTCCATCCTATTAACGTGAGGAAATTTGCGTAAATATTCACGAATCATCTTACGAAGAATGCCGTCACCCTTTCCATGAATAATTTTTAAGCTTGACAATCCCATCATAATTGCTTTATCAAGATATCTTTCAATTTCATAAATAGCCTCATCACCACGTTTACCGCGGAGATCAAGTTCCGGGCTAAACTGTGATATACTTTCGGTTAGATTGGAGCTATATGAAGATTTTCGGATTTCCTTCGGAACCGATTTATCAGAAATTTTCTGAACACGTTTCAATTTAACAACTGACCGCAAATCGCCTATAGCCAAAATGACATTGTCTTTAGCAACGTTAATAACCTGTCCTATTGTTTGAGAATCAATTAATTTTACCCAATCACCAACTTTTATCAGCTCTTCTTCAGTTAAATTTTTTACAGGCTTTGGCAATACATCATTTTTTTGAAGCTCCACCTGGAGTTTTTGTCTTAAAACCTGGGTTTTCTGCTTATCGGCAGATGACTCACGGATTTCTGAAATGGTATTTTCGATTAGCTTATTGGCGTTTTTAATAATGTTTTGTGCCTCAATTTTAGCGTCTTTTAAAATTATCTTCTTGTTCTCCTCCAAGTAAGATCTAAGTTTTTCATTGTCTTCAAGTAACAATTTAACCTGCCGTTCTCTTTTTTCCACGGAGACACGCACATCCATCAGTTCTTTTTTATCTCTTTCTAAATCAATAAGAAGTGTATCTACTTTCTTCTGATGCTCACCGATTTTACTTTTAGCAGCTAACAGTACAGAGGTTGGCAACCCTATTTTCTGTGCGATCTCAAAAGCATACGAGCTGCCGGGTTTTCCCAATTCCAAAATGTAGAGCGGCTGCATTTCAAGATTGTTAAATAACATAGATGCGTTTTCTAAACCAGGTGTAGCATTGGCAAAAACCTTCAAATTTGAATAATGCGTGGTAACTACACCTTTAACTTGTTTTTGATTTAACGTTTCTAACACTGCTTCCGCGATAGGACCTCCAAACTGCGGATCTGTTCCGGTCCCAAACTCGTCAATAACCACCAATGTTTTGGAATTTGCATTCTCAATAAAATATTTCATCTTGGTAAGATGTGCGCTATATGTGCTTAAATCACTTTCTATAGACTGGTCGTCTCCAATATCGGCAAAGACCTGTTTAAAGATCCCCACTGTAGACCGTTCATCAACCGTAATTAATAATCCGGCCTGGAGCATAATCTGTAGTAGACCCACTGTTTTCATGCAAACAGATTTTCCACCCGCATTTGGACCGGAAACAACAACTATCCGCTGTTTATCATCTATCCGTATGTTTAAGGGAACAACACTCAGCTTTTCTTTTTTAAAGTTTAACAAAAGCAACGGATGGCGGGCATTGATGAGGTTAATTTCCGGGTTTCGGCTTAATAACGGCATTTCAGCTTCTATATCAATTGCGAATAAAGCCTTCGCCCTTACAAAATCAAGTTTGGTTAGCAAACCATGATAAGATAATAACAAAGGAACAAAAGGCCGCAACTCGTTAGAGAGATGGATTAATATTCTAATTATTTCACGACGTTTGTCAAACTCAAGATCCCTGATTGTATTATTTAATTGAAAAACTTCTTCCGGTTCCAGGTAAACCGTTTGACCGGAAGCTGATTCATCATGCACAAATCCTTTTAATTTACGTTTATTTTCGGCCAGTATCGGGATACATAACCTGCCGTCTCGAATAGTAAGGTTTCCATCTGCCGTCCAATTGCTGTTTTGTGCGCTTTTAAAAATCTGTTCAATTTTTTTTCTTGCTTCCTGCTCAGCCTTGGAAAGACTTGATGTAAGTTCCAGAAGTTCTTTGGATGCGTTTGGTTTAATTTTACCTTTTATGTCAATAATCGCTTCTATTTTTTTTAGGATAGATTTTTCGATTGGTAAATGTTCAAAAAGTGCTTCCAGATTTGGATACAAGTCTTCGCGTTCAGAAAAATATTGAATAACAGAAAACACAGTATTTAAAGAAAGATTAATTTGGAAAAGCTCTTCTTCAATCAAATAAGTTCCTTCAAGTTTCAGCTTGGAAGCCAAAAATTTTAAATCAAAGAAATTATTAATTACTAATGGCGAGTCGTTTAATAAAATATTTTTAAACTCTTTAGTTTGACTTAGGAATTTATGTATGTGATCAAAATTATTAAGCAGTTGTATTTTATCTACCATCTGCTGTCCCATCGGGCTGAGGCAATAACTTTTTATAAGCTGTTTGATATCAATAAAACCTAACTTTTCTGTCGCGTTATGTGGGTAAATCATTAGATGTGTTAAGAGAAACTAATAAACCAGTGGTACAGGTCTGCCAGATTTCGAACGGGTGTATAAATCAAAAGCATCAACCCTAAAAAACCAATTTGGTTCTGGTTTTAAAAATATTTCGGCATTGCTCTTTTGTAATCTCAATAATTTCTGGGCACTACTTTTTTTTAGCTCTTTCACTATTTCCATCTTTTCGTATTGGTTTAATCTTTGAAGTACCTGGTGATATATTGTATCTAAAACCTGAGGATTGCTGGAGTAGTAACGTAAACTTTTTTGAAACTGAGCAGAATCTGTCAGATACCTTTTATATATCGCTTTATAATAGTTTTTAACAGGCTGCTTTGCAGAATTATAATCGCCGGATGTGCTGACGTAAGAATCAATTAAGTGAATATCAGTTAAAACAAAAACCATTTCCCTATTTTGAAGTATGCCTTTGGGCACTTTCTTGTTATTACAGGAAGCAGTAAATATCGATAGAATAATACATAAGATTAAACGCCACATTTGTTAATTTTGCAATTTAGAACATTTCAAAAATACAGATTTTAATGAGCATTGCCACCAATATTACATCCATCAAAGCGGAGCTTGAAAGTATAAAGGTTAAACTAATAGCTGTCTCAAAAACAAAATCAGCGGAAGCGATTACAGAAGCCTACCAGGCAGGGCAGCGGGATTTTGGCGAAAACCAGGTTCAGGAGCTGGTAGAAAAACATAATTTATTACCCAAAGATATCACCTGGCATTTAGTGGGGCATCTGCAAACAAACAAGGTTAAGTACATCGCTTCTTTTATAAATTTGATTCACTCCGTTGACAGTTTAAAACTATTACAGGAAATAAATAAACAGGCCTTAAAAAATAACCGGGTTATAGATTGTTTCTTGCAAATTTATATTGCGGATGAAGATACCAAGTTTGGTTTGGAGTTTGATGAAGCCATAGAAATATTAAGGTCTGAGGAATATTTGCAAATGCGTAATATCCGGATAACGGGATTAATGGGCATCGCATCAAACACCGAAAGCATTAAACGGATACAGGAGGAATTTTATGAGCTGAGCATGTTTATGAAAGGCTTAAAAAAATCTTATTTTGAAGGCAAAGAATATTTTAATGAAATTTCTATGGGCATGTCTTCTGACTATAAAATTGCCATTGAATACGGAAGCACAATGGTTAGGTTAGGAAGTACTATTTTTGGAAAAAGATAAATTAAACATTATAATTCTGCATAAATGAATATCCGTGTTGCGATTAAAGAAGATTGTCAGAGGTTGCTTGAATTGATTAATGAACTAGCCTTGTATGAAAAAGCACCGGAAGAAGTTACGGTAACTTTAGTGGAATTTGAACAGGCCGGATTTGGGGCCGGGCAGGTTTGGAAAGCATTTGTAGCTGAAGAGAACGGCGTAATTTATGGCTTTGGATTATATTACGTAAGATATTCTACATGGAAAGGTTGCCGTTTATATTTGGAAGACTTGATTGTAACAGAGGAAAAGCGTAACCGCGGAATTGGTAAAATGTTATTTGATACGTTGGTAAAAGAAGCTGTAATTAAGGGTTACAACGGGATGACCTGGCAGGTACTTGACTGGAATGAACCTGCAATTAATTTTTACAAAAAATACAGTTCGTTTATTGAATCCGGCTGGCTAAATGCATCACTATCTAAAGAACAAATTAATTTAATGCAGGTTGCAAGTATATAAATTTGGTGGTGCCTCTGTTAAAGACGCGGACGGTGTTCGTAATCTTTCACATATCGTATCCATAAACCGGGGGCAGGATTTGTTAATCGTTGTTTCGGCGATGGGTAAAACTACCAATGCGCTTGAGTTGTTAACCAAGGCTTATTTTAATGGTTCTGCAAACCTTAATACCTTGTTTCATGAGGTTCGTGATTTTCACTATGAAATTATTAAAAATCTTTTTCCAACTGAAAATGATCCGATATATGATGATGTAGGAAACACGCTAATTGAAATTGAATGGATGCTTGAAGACGAACCTCATCCAGATTATAATTTCAATTACGATCAAATTGTATCTATCGGCGAACTTCTTTCGAGCAGAATTGTAAACGCTTATTTAAATTCACAAAGTATTAATAGTAAATGGCTGGATGCCAGAAGTTTTATCCAAACAGATAATACTTACCGGGAAGGTGAAGTAAACTGGGAAAAAACCTGTTTATCAATTCAAAGCACTATACCCAAATTGATTTCTGGGAAAGTTCTGGTCACACAAGGCTTTATAGGTGGAACTTCTGAAAATTACACCACTACATTGGGTCGTGAAGGTTCAGATTATAGTGCTGCTATTTTCGCTTCTTGCTTAAATGTGGAGAGTTTAACAATATGGAAAGATGTTCCGGGGGTTTTAAACGCTGATCCGAAATTGTTTACAGATACCATTAAATACACCGAACTTCCCTATTCTGAAGCCCTTGAAATGAGTTTTTACGGTGCGAGTATTATTCATCCTAAAACAATAAAACCGCTTAAAAACCTGAACATTGCGCTTTTTGTTAAACCCTTTTTACACCCCCTAGAATCTGGTACAGTAATCAATCAATCTGCTAAAATTATTAAAGATCAACCGGCTGTAATTTTAAAATTAAACCAGGTACTTATTTCATTTTCTAAAAAAGATTTCTCTTTTATTTCTGAAAACCACTTAAGTGATATATTTAAAGTTTTCTCATCAGGCAATGTTAAAATTAACATGATGCAAAACTCTGCTTTAAGTTTTTCAGTTTGTTTTGACTGGGATGAAGAGAAATTTAATTACTTAAAAAATTTCCTCTCAGCCGAATTTAAAATAAAGTACAATCAAGACCTTCAACTTTTAACTGTTAGACACCCCAATAAAAAAATATTAGCCAGTTTAAGTTCTGGTAAAACAATCTTGTTAGAACAAATAAGCCGCAATACGGCCCAACTGGTTATTAAAAAAGTTGAATAAAAATATACTGAATCCCGACATTCAAAACTTCATCAGGCAAAATACGGATACAGACATTAACCGTATGCTGCTTGGTAAGCAAATGTTTGAGGGCATAAACACAAAAGAGCTTACCGAACAAATTGACAGCCGCAAACGCTGTGAAAAAAAACTTCCACTCTGGTTTGATACACCATTAATTTATTATCCACCAAAAATCTCCGTAGAGCAATCTTCTTCAGAAATTACCGCTCAGTTTAAAGCAACCTTAGCCAAGGGCAAAACATTGATAGACCTTACCGGTGGTTTAGGAGTAGACAGTTATTACTTTGAGAAGCATGGACTTGAAGTTACTCATTGTGAAACAGACCGCGAACTTTCAAACATCAGCAAGCATAACTCCAAAATATTAAGTGCTCCAAATATCCAGTTTTATGCAGGCGACGGATTAAATCGAATGGTTAAAGATTCGTTCTACGATACCATTTATGCTGATCCATCAAGAAGGGTGAACAGCCAAAAAGTTTTTAAATTGCGGGATTGCAGACCCGATATTATGGAGAACCTGCATTTGTTTAAAAGCCGATCCTTAAGAATTATTATAAAAACTTCCCCATTGCTGGATATCCAAGCCGGGTTAAGCGAACTCGGGCAGGTAAATCAGATTTATATTTTAAGCGTCAAAAACGATTGCAAAGAACTTTTATGGGTTATAGACACCCAAGAGAAATCTGCAGATACGGAAATCGTATGCATAACATTTAGCAATAATACCGAGTTTAAAAAGTATAAGTTTATTCTGGCTGAAGAACGCAGTTTTACGTTTACCCAATTCTCAAAACCCTTAAATTATTTATATGAACCGGATGCAGCTTTAATGAAATCCGGAGCTTTTAAACTAATAACCAGAGACTATCAGGTTTTTAAGTTGCATCCAAATTCTCATCTCTATACTTCAAATGAATTTCGAAATGACTTTATGGGCAGAAAATTTTTGGTCTTTAAAATCATACCCTACAAAAATTTTAGTAAGGAAAATAAAGTAAAAAACGCAAATATTATTTCAAGAAATTTTCCGTTAAATACCGCTAAAATAAAGGATAAACATAAGCTCAAAGATGGAGGTGATGACTTTCTAATTTTTACGACAGATTATTTAGGTGTAATGATTGTAATACATTGTAAAAAAATTGCTCTATAAAAAAGAGCTCAAAAGAGCTCTTTTTTATTATATAGTTGTTACTAAGGTCTTCTTTACATTTACCGCTTGCATTCCTTTTCGCCCTTCAGCTACTTCAAAATTCACGTCATCATTGTCGCGTAAGGAATTAACCCCACCATCAACATCCTTGAAGTGTACAAAAATGTCTTTTCCATCATCCTGTACAATAAAACCATAACCTTTTTGAGTGTTAAACCATTTAACCTTTCCAGTTTTCATAAAATAATAGGCATTTGAGAGTGGTGTATAATTTAGAAAAATAATCTATTAAGTAATTTACGTTAATTAAAGTAAATCAAATATAATTATTAATTGCATAAATCAAATATCTCACAAATAACCTCCTATTTAAATACATTAATGGTTTGGCTGTGGCGTCATTCTTAAATATGATTTTATTTCTTTATGCCCTTTAGGGAATCTGGAGGGAATATCTTCATTTTTAATTGCCGGGGAGATTACAACATCCTCTCCTTCTTTCCAATCTGCCGGTGTAGATACGCTATACTTTGCGGTTAATTGCAATGAGTCAATCACTCTTAAAATCTCCTCAAAGTTTCTGCCGGTTGATGCCGGATAAGTGATCATCAACTTAACTTTTTTATCAGGTCCAATGATAAATAAGGATCTCACGGTGGAAGTTTCAGAGGCTTCCGGATGAATCATTCCATAGGCTTCTGAAATATCCTTATTTTCATCAGCGATAAGCGGAAAATTTACTTCAACATTTTGAGTTTCATTGATGTCTTTTATCCATCCCTGATGCGACTCTACATCATCAACACTAAGTGCGATAACCTTTACATCTCTTTTTTTAAACTCCTCTGAAAGGGAAGCGGTTTTACCCAGTTCGGTGGTGCAAACAGGTGTATAATCTCCGGGGTGTGAAAAAAGTACTCCCCAACTATTTCCCAGATATTCATGAAAGCTAATTTCGCCCATGGAAGTTTTTGCTTTGAAATCGGGTGCGATTTCGCCAAGTCTTAAGCTCATAAGTATAATTTTAAATTAGAAACACAAATTTAAGAAAAAGGGATTTACTAACCATGTGATGTAAAAAATTTTGTGTTGACACACTAAAATTGTGTGTTTAGCAAATTTTAACCTCTGATAAATTTGTTGTTTTACTTTGTTGAAAAGAAATCAGTTACGTTTATAAAATCAACACCTCCTGCACTAGCGAATTCTTTATCAATTAAATTTTTTCCAATTATTGTAATGTCTTTTCGGAGTAACTGGTGTTTACCGATTACATATTCCAATACATCCGTTTCTGGTTTTGGTTTAATCTCATTTGCAAAGTAAACTACCAGATATTTTTCAAGGCCTTTCCATTCCAGTTGCTTAATTTTATTTAGTTGTTGTCTGGGATCACCATTGGTTACTAAAAAGATTTCTTTTCTGTCAACTATCATTTCCTGTAATAGTGTAAGCATTTGATCATAAAGAATAAGTTTTAATGGCAACCGTGCTGTGTAATGAAGTTTTAAAAAGTTTTCTTCATACTGTTTAGCAATACCGAAAACTTTACTTCCTGTTTCATACAAATTTTTAGTTCCATGTTCTTGGTAGTATGTTTTTAAAAATTCTGTAAGTTCCCTTGAGGATGGAGTTGTTTCTGTAAATTCTAAAAAATTAGCAAACAGGTAATAGACTTGTAACAAGTAATCCCTCTCGGAATAAAGAACGTTATCCAATTCGAAAATATATGCTTTTTTAGATGGATCCAGATCTTCAAATTTTAGCATTTCAGACCGTAAAAATATTTATGATTGTATTTTTATTTTCCATTCTAATCTTAAAAATTCCTGTTAATCGCTGATCATTTAATAGTAAACCTTCAGGAAGTTTTGTTGTCAGTTGTTTTCCGCTTTCATAGGCAACTAAAAAACCATCCGGGCTGAGGGGTAATTTTCTAATTTCTTTAAGCCGGTTTACGTCCGGTACGATCACAGAAATTCCATACTCTAAAAATAGTTGTCTGGCTTCTGCAAGTGCTGTAATTTCTTCAGGATATAAAGGAAAAATTTTCTCAATTCCTTCATTCAAAGCCAGATTCAACATTTCATGAGCAAAACTTGCTGAGTTTCCTTTTGGGATTTTAAAATATTTTTTACCTGATAATTTTGGGAGATCCATAAAATCAGCAAAGAATACGTCAACCTGATTTAGTAATTTTTCAAGTTTATAGGCCGCAGAATGTGAGGCAGCCGTAATTAAAACAGACATAATTAATCAATAATTAACCCATCTTTCATCATCACGGTACGGTTAGCCATGTTAGCCAGGTTTTCATTATGCGTAACGATGATCAGCGTTTGATTTAGACGGTCACGTAAATCCACAAACAAACGGTGCAGGCTTTCGGCATTGTTAGAATCCAAATTACCGGAAGGTTCATCAGCCAGAATTACAGACGGATTATTTATCAATGCCCGGGCTACGGCAACACGCTGTTGTTCGCCACCGGAAAGTTCATTTGGCTTGTGGTTGCCCCGATTAGTTAAACCTAATAGCTCAAGTAATCCCGCGGCTTTGATTCCCGCTTCTTTTTTACTCGTACCTGCTATAAATGCCGGGATACATATATTTTCAATCGCTGAAAATTCAGGAAGCAGGTGATGAAACTGAAATATAAAACCAATGTGTTTATTGCGGAAAGCACTTAACTTTTGTAAAGACAAAGAATTTACGGCAATGCCATTAATTTCAACAGACCCGGATCCGGGTTTATCCAGGGTTCCGATAATGTGTAGCAGTGTACTTTTACCAGCACCGGAGGGCCCGACAATGGTAATAATTTCGCCTTTGATAACTTCCAGATCAACCCCCTTTAATATTTGGAGTTTTCCGTAAGATTTTTTTATTCCTTTTGCTTTCAGCATGGTTGCGAAGATACAAAGTATAGGCCATTTGATGTTTTCTTTCAATCATCAGTCGCAGTTTTACACGGGCAGTTTTCAATTGAGCTTTTAAAACGAATAAGCTGAACTAAATAAACCCGATAATGGTAAAAAACTCTTGTTTGTTTAAGGGGTTTAAAACGTATAGCGGGGCTAGCATAAATAGTATAAGAAAAGCCGCATTCCCAAAAACCGGTAGCATTATAGTTTAAATGACTCTTATACCTTACTGCCTGGCAGTGAATACCTAAAATATAAGTTTTGGAAATTAAAGCAAAATGGTAGTTTTACGCCAAATTCAAACAAATGAACATTCACGAGTATCAGGGTAAAGCTATTTTAAAGAGTTTTGGTGTACGCATTCAGGAAGGCATTGTTGCCGAAACACCGGCACAGGCTGTTGAAGCAGCTAAAAAGTTAAAGCAGGAATATAATTCTGATTGGGTCGTTGTTAAAGCACAAATTCATGCAGGTGGACGTGGAAAAGGCGGTGGAGTAAAATTAGCTAAAAACCTGGAAGAAGTTAAAGAAATAGCCGGGCAGATTATCGGAATGCAGTTGATAACCCCTCAAACCGGTCCTGAAGGTAAACTGGTTAGCAAAGTTTTAATTGCTCAGGATGTATATTATCCCGGTGAATCTGAAACTAAAGAATTTTATGTAAGTGTATTGCTTGATCGTGCAAAAGGCAAAAATATTGTAATGTATTCTACCGAAGGCGGAATGGATATTGAACACGTAGCTGAACATACTCCACATTTAATATTTAAGGAAGAAGTTGATCCGAAGGTTGGATTGCAGGGTTTCCAGGCCCGGAAGATCGCATTTAATTTAGGCCTTAGCGGCGAAGCTTTTAAAGAAATGGTCAAGTTTATTACTGCTCTTTATAAAGCTTATGAAGCTACGGACTCCTCTATGTTTGAAATTAATCCAGTTTTAAAAACATCCGATAATAAGATCATGGCCGTGGATGCCAAGGTAAATCTGGATGACAACGGTTTATTTCGTCACCCGGATTTTGCGGCGATGCGGGATTTTAATGAAGAAGACCCAACGGAAGTTGAAGCAAGCAAATCAAATTTAAATTACGTTAAACTGGACGGGAACGTAGGATGCATGGTGAACGGGGCCGGGTTGGCAATGGCTACCATGGACATTATTAAAATCGCTGGTGGCGAGCCTGCAAACTTTTTGGACGTTGGTGGTACCGCAAATGCCGAAACCGTAAAAGCTGGTTTCAACATTATACTTAAAGATCCAAATGTTAGAGCCATACTAATTAATATTTTCGGTGGTATTGTTAGGTGTGACCGGGTTGCGCAGGGAGTTATTGATGCTTACAGAGAAATTGGAAATATACCGGTGCCGATTATTGTGCGTTTACAGGGAACCAATGCGGAAGAAGCTAAAAAATTGATTGACGAATCGGGCTTAAAGGTTTTTTCTGCAATACAACTTAAAGAAGCAGCGGCTTTGGTAACTCAGGTTTTAGCTGATTAAGAATTTTAACCATATTTTATTTAATAAAAGAGGCGCCGGAAAGCGCCTTTTTTTATTTCTTTTTATAAATCAAACCCGCATTGCCAATAGTAGTTTTATGATGCTACTTATAAAATGTTTTTTAACAGTTATACGTTAATCTTACCCTCACGTTTAATGCTTCAAAAACTATCAATGTCGTTTCCAAGATAGCTTTTATCATATTGTTCTTCAATTTTTGAATATGTGCCCGTTGCGCACCAATTGATTTTCCAAATGCTTCTTAGGTCAAATTTCTATCAATTCGTATTTTGCGTATCAAATCGCCCAATACTTTAAGTTAAATAAATATGATGGTAAAATTTGGAGACCGATTATAAGTTTTTTTTTTTATTTTCTCCAGGGTTATTTGACGCTTTTAACAGAGTTATGGCGAAACCTATATAAAGAAAAGAAACAATGACGGTAAGAATAATTATGTCTAAATATTCCATATTACTGGTGTTTTTTTTGATTTAAATAAATCAATAATCCAATCATTGTTGGCGGCCATAAGCCAATAAATATAGCTCTGTCATGGTCTTTTAAAATCACATAATAATACTCTGATATAAATATTATCGAAATAATAGCTGTTAAAATGGCAAACTCTAAGAAGGAAATTTTTTTTATCATGGTATGGTGGTTAGCTTAGGTATAATTCTATTATTTGTTAATATTTCTTTAACCTATAATTTTGTAAATTGAAAAGAAATAAATAATAGGTTGAAAGGACTGGCACAATTCTTATAACATAAAAATTTTTAATTAGTTTGTGATAAGCAATCATTATTCCTTAATGATTCTCATGGTCATAATGTTAAAATTGATGTTTCTTCTATTTGCCAAAAACAGTCCTTTTTATTTGGGAAGAAGCTTAGGTAATTGTGCGCTGCGCTAGTGTCGTTAAAGCGGCGAAATTCTTTTTAAATCTCCCGTAATTCTTCCCAAAGAGCTTTGGAGTTTTCTAAGCAATCTTTTAAATGCAATGTACTGTAAAACCAAGTTTAGTTAACGTCACCTGTTCAATTTTTACAATTCTATTGTAACCTTGCGATTAAGATACATGTTTGTCTGCTAGCCTTTTGGGATAACCCTTATTTACTTGCAACTTACAATTGATAAGTGCAACCTCCTAAAAATAGCAAAAAAAATGTCCCTCATTTTCATGAACGACATTTTTTAATATGATTGATGTGAAATTATTTTACCGTATCGATAATTGCTTTAAAAGCTTCAGGATGATTCATAGCCAGATCGGCTAACACTTTACGGTTTAATAGATTTCCGTTTGCAGTTAATTTACCCATTAAAACGGAGTAAGATATTCCTTGCTGGCGTGCACCTGCGTTGATTCGCTGTATCCATAAAGCCCTAAACTCTCTTTTCTTTACTTTACGATCACGGTAGGCATACTGCAAACCTTTTTCAACGGTATTTTTTGCAACGGTATAAACCTTGCTTCTTGATCCCCAATAGCCTTTGGCCATATTAAGGATCTTTTTTCTTCTTCTTCTTGACGCTACTGCGTTAACCGAACGTGGCATGTTTTTTTAGATTTTGATAAGCGGTGTTCCTTTTCGGAAACTTATAACCGGATACCTGGGTTAAAAATTATTTAATTATTTTCCGATACAAAGCATACGCTTAACATTGCCTAAATCCGCATCAGATACTAAGCTCGTATGACCCAAAGCACGTTTCCGTTTGGTGCTCATTTTGGTTAATATGTGGCTTTTATATGCGTTTTTTCTAGCAATTTTACCGGTTCCAGTAAGCGAAAAACGCTTTTTTGCACTGGAATTGGTTTTCATTTTTGGCATAAATATTTATTGTTTTTTTGTTTTTTTAATTTATTGATGACCAAATTTTATAACAGGTCATCTCATTTGCACATTTGCTCACGGTAAATTGGCACCCTTTAATATTACTTCTTAGCCCCTTTGGACGCAACTGTTAAAAACATCCGTTTGCCTTCCAGTTTTGGAAGTTGTTCTACTTTACCAACATCCTCTAAAGCCTGAGCAAACTTTAAAAGTAAAATCTCACCTTGCTCTTTGTATACAATCGCACGGCCTTTAAAGTGAACATAAGCCCTTACTTTTTCGCCTGATTCAAGAAATCCAATCGCGTGTTTTAATTTGAACTGGAAATCATGCTCGTTGGTATTAGGTCCAAACCGTATCTCTTTAATAACCGTTTGTTTGGCATTGGACTTAATTTCTTTCATCTTCTTCTTCTGCTCATATATAAACTTGTTGTAATCAACAACTTTACATACAGGCGGATTCGCGTTTGGAGAAATTTCAACCAGATCAAGATCTTGCTCAACTGCTATAGCAAGTGCTTCACGGATAGGATAAATCCCTGTTTCTACATTGTCGCCGGTAATGCGCACTTCCGGCACCCTGATCAACTCATTAATCCTGTGTTCTGCTTCTTTCTTTTTAAACGGAGGGCGGGGTCCTCTGTTAAATCCTGGTCTTCCTAATGCCAAATTATAATTATTAAATTTTTATTTCGTTTATTAATTGATCTTGAAATGCTTTTATTACCATACTTCCCAGATCACCTTGTCCATGCTTCCGTACAGAAACCTCCCCATCTTTCATTTCCTTTTCACCGACAATTAACATGTAAGGGATTTTCTTTACTTCGGCATCACGGATTTTACGTCCAATTTTTTCGTCTCGGGCGTCAATCAAGCCGCGAATATCGGAATTATTAAGGGATTCTAAAACTTTTTTAGCATAATCCTCATATTTTTCAGAGATGGGGAGTACGATAAATTGTTCCGGTGTTAACCATAAAGGAAATTCACCGGCACAATGTTCTATCAAAACTGCAACAAATCTTTCAAGCGATCCGAAAGGTGCCCGATGGATCATTACCGGACGGTGTTTTAGATTATCGCTTCCGGTATATTCAAGTTCAAAACGCTCGGGTAAATTGTAATCAACCTGTATGGTGCCCAGTTGCCATTTACGTCCTAAAGCATCTTTAACCATAAAATCTAACTTAGGCCCGTAAAAAGCAGCTTCTCCGTAAACTATATTTGTTGGAAGAGATTTTTCTGTCGCTGCTTCAATTATTGAAGATTCTGCTAAAGCCCAGTTTGCCTCAGAACCTATGTATTTTGCTTTATTGGCCGTATCCCGCAATGAAATTTGCGCCGTATAATCGTCAAATCCCAACGCTTTAAACACATATAAAACCAAGTCGATCACCTTTTTAAATTCATCCTTAACCTGGTCGGGGCGGCAGAATAAATGCGCATCATCCTGGGTAAATCCCCGTACACGGGTTAAGCCATGTAGCTCTCCGCTTTGCTCATACCGGTAAACAGTACCAAATTCGGCATACCTTACGGGAAGATCTTTGTAGGAACGTGGTTTAAATTTATAAAGTTCGCAATGATGCGGGCAGTTCATGGGTTTTAGGAAAAACTCTTCCCCTTCCTGTGGGGTTTTTATGGGCTGAAAAGAATCAGCTCCATATTTTTCATAATGGCCAGAAGTAACATACAAATTTTTGTG
Source organism: Pedobacter sp. (assembly GCA_014378705.1). GTDB lineage: Bacteria > Bacteroidota > Bacteroidia > Sphingobacteriales > Sphingobacteriaceae > Daejeonella. The sequence continues at coordinate 29,537 of JACMND010000039.1, forward strand.
CCCAATATGCGGTGTAATAACTTGTTCGTAGCCAGATTTAACTTGCGCATTTTGAAGAAAGTTAACCAGCTTTTCACGTAAGGCAGCACCTTTAGGTAACCACATAGGTAAACCCATTCCTACTTTTTCTGAAAACATAAAAAGCTCCAACTCTCTTCCCAGTTTCCTGTGATCACGTTTTTTGGCTTCTTCAATCATGTGAAGATAATCCGTCAATTCGCTGGCTTTTGGAAATGTAACGCCATAAATCCGCGTAAGCTGCTTTTTGGTTTCATCCCCACGCCAGTATGCCCCGGCTACGTTCATTAATTTTATGGCCTTAATAAACCCGGTATTGGGAATGTGAGGGCCGCGACAAAGATCAGTGAAGTTGCCCTGGTTGTAAAAAGTGATCGAACCATCTTCCAGATCTTTAATCAGGTCCAGTTTATACTCGTCCCCTTTTTCGGTAAAATATTTTATAGCATCTGCTTTTGAAACTGCAGTTTTTATAAACTCTGATTTAGTTCTTGCCAGCTCAAGCATTTTAGTCTCGATCTGCTTAAAATCATCAGAAGAAAACTCACGGTCGCCAAAATCTACATCGTAATAAAAACCTGTTTCTATGGCCGGGCCAATTCCAAATTTAGTCCCCGGATATAAGGCTTCCAAAGCTTCGGCCATTAAATGCGCAGATGAATGCCAGAAGGTGACTTTCGCTTCCTGATCATTCCAGGTTAAAAGTTTGACCTTTGAATCCGTATGAATCGGACGGGTCGAATCCCAAATTTGGCCGTTTACTTCGGCGGCTAAAACATTTCTGGCTAAGCCTTCAGAAATAGATAAGGCAATTAGATACGGAGAAATTCCGCTTTCATATTCACGGACAGAGCCGTCAGGCAGTGTAATGTTGATCATCTACAAAATGATTTGGAAGTTGTGAGAATTAAATAAACCGATCACTTACTACGTGATTTTTAATTAAAGTGCAAAACTAACAGAATTAAACTGAGAACCTGATATTGTATTTGACCAACTCAATGTCATTTTCAATAATCTCTATACATTTCCCCAGCCATTGCAAAGCACGTCTGCAAGGTGCATGGTTTTAATCGGGAGATTATGTTTATCAATATATCCCTGCAAATTTATGATACAAGAGGCATCGGTAGAAATGATGTATTCGGCCTGCATTTCCAATGCGTTATCAATTTTTTGTTGCGCCATTGCACTGGATATTCCTTCGTATTTTACGGCGAAAGTTCCTCCAAAACCACAGCACGTATCCGTGTCACGCATTTCAACAAGTTCTAATCCATGAACCTTGGCAAGCAAGGCACGTGGCTCGGCCTTGATTTTACATTCCCGCAAGGCAGCACATGAATCGTGGTAAACGGCACGTCCATCGAGTTCGGCACCAAAATAATCGCGTTTTAAAACATTTACCAGGAAATCCGAAAGCTCGTAGATGTTGCTTTGAACCGTGCGGCATTTATTATGAAAGGTTGTATTGGTAAAAAGATCGTTGTAATAATTTTTAACCATTCCTGTACAGGACGCTGATGGCGATACGATGTATTTGTCATCCGGAAAATCGTCCAGAAATTTACTTCCCACCGTTTTTGCTTCATCCCAAAATCCGGCGTTAAAAGCAGGCTGGCCACAACAGGTTTGCTGTGGATTGTAATGAACCTTACAACCCGCTTTCTCCAATAATTTTAATGTATTAAAAGCAGTTTGGGGATATAATTGATCTATAAAACAAGGAATAAAAAGTTCAACATTCATGAAATATTCGGTTTACTTAACATCAAACTGCTTAAAATATTATGCAGGTTCAAGATTAATTGCTGGTTGATTTTTAATAAATAAAATAGAAATTAAGACTACAAGTCCGATAAGAAAATAGCCTGCCAAAGTTATCGCAGAATTCCGCATACTTCCGGTAAATTCTTCAATATATCCAAAACTAAATAACCCGATTACGATTGCCATTTTTTCAGTAACGTCATAAAAACTAAAAAAAGAGGCTGTATCCGGTGTATTTAAAGGGATAAGTTTTGAAAAAGTTGATCTGGAGATTGATTGTATCCCACCCATAACCAATCCCACGATTATTGCCAAAGCATAAAACTGATATTCTGTTGATACGAAATAAGAACAGATGCAAACTCCTATCCATATAACAACAACAAATATTAATACCTGAACATTTCCGTATTTCTTCGCGAATCGTGACATGATTAAGGCGCCGAAAATAGCAACCAATTGGATAATTAACAGCACAGCTATTAATTTACCGGTTCCAAGGTTTAGAATTTTTTCTCCAAAAGAGGAGGATACCAGCATGATTGTTTGAACACCCATCGAATAAAAGAAAAAAGCCAGGAGAAAACGCTTCATCAATTTCATCCCGTTTAGTTGTTTCCATACTTTTTGTAATTCCTCAAAACCGCCATGTATCACTTTTTTATTAATCCGGTTTTGATTTTGGCTTCCTTCAGGTAAAGTCCTGAATGGAATCTGGGCAAAGCTGATCCACCATACCCCAACTAACAAAAATGATAGCCGTGGTGCGAATGAATCATCCGTAATTCCAAAAAGATCAGGCTTAAGTACAAAAACTAAACAAATTACCTGAAGAATAACACTGCCAACATATCCGTATGCAAACCCCTGGGCACTAACTTTATCCTGGTTTTCGGGGGTAGCAATTTCCGGGAGATAGGAATTATTAAAAGTTACACCTCCAATATACCCCATCGCTGCAAGCGCAAAGCAAATGATTCCAAATTCAAGGGTGTCAATTTTAAAAAAGTATAAACCTGCGCAGGCAAAAGCTCCGACGTAAGTGAACATTTTCATAAAAAACATTTTGTTTCCGCGGTAATCTGCAATAGAAGTTAGAACAGGCAGTAAAAGAGCCATGACTAGATATGAAACCGAAAGTGCGTAACTGGAAAGGGCCGTATTGGTAAATTGCTTTCCGAAAAACAAAACCTTATCATTAACTCCATGCGTTATCGCAACATAGTAAACCGGGAAAATAGTAGTGGTTATAACCAGGTTGTATGCTGAGTTAGACCAATCGAACATAGCCCATGCCCTGATGGTCTTTTTGTTATTTTTGTTTTCCATGCTTGCCTAAAAGTAGAGAAATTTAGCAAATCAAAAAATTGAGCGGTAAACGAGAAATAAAATGCAGCGTATGTAAAAAATGGTCGGTTTGGGATGGCGGCATAAATGATCGCTGTACACATTGCGGTAGTTTTTTAGATAAAGAAGCATTTACAAATAAAATAGAAAAAAATATACGTGAGCAATTCCGAACTGATAGCGACTGGACGATTATAAAACCAGAAGATGGCAGGGTTTTAAAAGGAGTTAAGCGTACAGCACTATTTTTAAGAAAAATGCTCTATTATTTTCAGATCGCATTTTTGGCATTTATTAGTTTTTTACTATGGTTGATAAGCCTTTTGACTGCCTGAAATGAGAACCTTAGCAAATAGTTGGTTTGTACTATTTTGCCTTATTTGGCTAATAATCTTTACGGGTCGCAGGCTGGAAATTTCTTTTATTGGATTTAACAGTTATCTGACAGACTTAATTTCGGTTCCGATAATTGCCAACCTTGGCCTAACTTTTCAACGTGTTTTTGTTACTAAATCAAATACCTACCGCTTAAAGGCAGGCCATGTGCTATTTATTGTGGCTTACACATCTTTAATTTTTGAAATTTTGCTACCACGGTTCTCCGCAAAATATACAGCAGATATGGTTGATATTTTAATGTATGTATTCGGCGGACTATTTTTCTGGCAGTTTATGAACCGGCCTTTAATTCCACCCGTAATTCATTAATGCTATCAAGCACATATCTGTTCATTAACTACATCAATTAACAGTTGTATATCGAACGGTTTCTTTACAATATCATCAGCACAAATCTTTTTAACATCATCAATTTGTGAGTGTGTTGACAAAACAATGATGGGAATATGCTTTGTGGTTTCAGCTGCTTTAATGGTTCTGCACAATTCTGTTCCCTGTTGCGTAGGCCTGATTACATCCAGTAAAATAACATCGGGATTATTCAAAAGAATAACTTCAAATATGTTCTTCTCATTTTTGCATAAGATGGTTTCAAAACCTTCATCAATTAAAACATTGGAAATAACTTGCCGGATATCAGCATCATCTTCAATTACAAGTATCTTTCTTTTCATAGGTTAATTATACATTAGAGATGTATGTAATCAGATAATTATTATTTGAATGTCTTATAGCAATTCGTAACAGCAGTGTGCTCAAAAATATAAATATTCAGTGTAATATAATTTATTGGTAATCAAATAAAATATAAGCTACCATCTAATTTTAATTTTCCTGCATCAATCAGGTTTCGAATCACTATCAGCTTTTGCTTTTCATCACCGCATTTAATAATTTTTACCAAATCATCCAAAATCATTTTCTTAGATCCTAAGCGTAAAAGCAATTCAACGGTAATCTGTTGAACAAGCTGATCACTTTTAACTTCCTTTTTATCTTGTAAACAAACATCGCACACGCCACACTTTTGAGCGTTTATTTCCTCGAAATAAAGTAGTATCTGCTTGCTTCTGCATACCTGTTTTTCGGCGTAACCTGTAACCGATTTAATTTGAGTTTTTGCAATTTCAAAGCGCTCTTTAATGTGTTTGCCATTTATAAAAAGATGATTTGAGTCGACCCGTGATTTTACCCATTGGATGTGAGGTTTATCCGTTTGCGGATGATAATGCAGCAATTGCAAATGTTCCAATTTTTTGATCAATGAAATAACCTCGTCCCTGGATAACCCTGTCCGTTTTGCAAGGTCGCTTTCCTTAATGGTAACAAAATGATCAAATATTCCGCCGTATGACCTTAATAATGTTTTTATAAACTGATCATAAGCCGGTTGCTCAACCTGAAAATGGTAGAGTTCTTCCTGTCCGGAGATGATCTGAACCCTGGATGGTAAAAATACATTTTCGCTTAACGCGATGTATTCGTCACGTTCTAAAAATTTTAAAGCATGAATTGTTTTTATAGGTTGTAGTTTAAACCTTGAGCAAAATTCTGCAATGTCAAACTCAAGGGATAAAGCCTCTCCGGCACCAAAAGCAATCTGAAAATAATTGCCCAGAGCATGGTACGTTTGTTTAATTTCATCAACTGTGGGATAACTTTGTTCTAACCTTTTAAGAAGCTGATTTTTGTCGGACGCGTTATAAAGCAATACTGCAAAAGCTCTTTTCTCATCCCTTCCAGCCCTTCCGGCCTCCTGGTAGTACGCTTCGAGGGTTTCCGGGAGATCCAGATGGACTACAAAACGTACGTCAGGTTTATCAATCCCCATTCCGAAAGCGTTTGTTGCTACCATAACCCGTACTGAACCGTCTTTCCATAAACTTTGCTTTTTCATCCGCAAAGGCGTGTTCAAACCAGCGTGATAAAAATCAGCGGAAACTCCATTTATGGTAAGCAAACGCGACACTTCTTGAGTTTCTCGGCGGTTGCGAACATAAACAATTCCGCTGCCTGCTATATTATTGGCAACTGCAAGCAATTTTTTAAACTTATTTTCCTCATCAAAAACGACATATCTCAGGTTCTTTCGTTCAAAAGATTTTCGGAAAACGTTTGTATTTTTAAAAAGTAGCTTTCGCTGGATATCTTCTGCCACAGGTGCCGTAGCTGTGGCTGTTAAAGCTAAAACCGGTATTAGCGGATGGATTTCACGTAAATCGGCAATGTGCAGATAAGGAGGTCTGAAATCATAACCCCACTGCGAAATACAATGTGCTTCATCAACCGCGATCAGGTTTACTTTCATGTGCTTTATCCGCTCTCGTACAAGTTCAGAAAGCAACCTTTCCGGAGATAGATAAAGGAATTTAATATCGCCGTAGATGCAGTTATCTAAAGCGATATCCACCTCACGCTTTCCCATTCCGGAGATAATTGCAATCGCTTTTATCCCCTTAGCTTTCAGGTTTTCAACCTGGTCTTTCATGAGTGCGATGAGCGGAGAAATAACGATACAAATTCCTGGGTTTAATAAAGCAGGCACCTGGAAACAGACCGATTTCCCGCCACCGGTAGGCATTAGTGCCAGCGTATCTTTCCCATTTAAAACTGAATTTATAACTTCTTCCTGCAATAGACGAAATGCATCAAAACCCCAATACTGTTTAAGAATTTGATGAATGGTCATATTAAACGCAAAATAAACCCTTTAATCTTGTGACAGACTTGATGAAGCTATTTTTTTATAAGGTAAGGTTTTACTGCTTTACGCCATATACTATACCCTTTATCATTCATGTGAAGCATATCTTCCAGAAACAATTCCGGCCTTGGATTACCTTGTTTGGTGAGCATCAGGGAATATACATCTATAAAGTTTGCATTCTTCTCGTTTTTTAAATAGCTGCTTATTAAATAATTGGTTTGTTTGGCAGTAGCAAAATATTGCGCTCTAACCGGGCTTGGTTTTATGGAAATATAAACAATGGAGATACCGGGCAGTTTAGCTCTTAAGAGCTCATAAAGGCTTTTAAACCTGCTAAAAATAATATCCGCGGTTATATTATTTTCGGGTAAATCATTTTCACCTATATATAAAAAAACCTGCCTTGGTTTGTATTGAAAAATTACATCATCCGCATAAAAGATCACATCGTTAATAACCGATCCACCAAAACCACGGTTGAGTACACTGTGTTCTTCGAATATTTTTTCCAGATCGACCCACATTCTTATGGACGAACTTCCTACAAAAAGAATTGGGTTAGATACCGGAGGAGAGATGCTATCTTGCTTTTTAAATGTTTCAATCTCATCCCAAAAGGGAGGTTTAGTTTGTGAATATAGATTGCATGTGAGACCTGAGATAATAAAAAGAATAATGCAAAAAGATCTTGTCATATTATTAGTTTTTATATGAAATTATTTGATAAGCTTTATTTATCATGAACTTTATTTTCTACAATCATTCTGTATTTTTTAAGGTCTATCGCGTTTTCACTTCGGGCAATAACCACGGTAGCTACGGTATTGCCAATAATATTGGTGATGGCCCTTCCTTCGCTCATAAAACGGTCTACTCCGATAAGTAGCGCCAGACCTTCCAGAGGTATAATTTTTAATGCTGTTAATGTAGAAGTGAGCACTAGGAACCCACTTCCGGTAACCCCAGCAGCTCCTTTACTACTAATAAGAAGTATCGCTATAATACTAAGTTGCTGTACTAAACTTAATGGTATGCTATAAACCTGGGCTAAAAAAATAACGCTCATACTTAAATAAATACTCGTTCCATCCAGATTAAAACTGTAACCGGCCGGAATAATTAGCCCTACCACACTTTTATCACAACCTGCCCTTTCTAGCTTTTCCATTATGTTGGGTAGAACTGTTTCGCTGCTGCTTGATCCAAAAACGATTAATAATTCTGCTTTTATGTAGCCTAACAATTTCCATAAACTAAATCCGTAGTAATAAGTAATTAGGTTTAACACCACAAAAATGAATAAAAACCCGGTGATGTAAAAGGTAAGCAGCAGATTGCCTAACAGAGCGAGGCTGGCAAAGCCGAACTTCCCGATGGTATATGCCATTCCTCCAAAGGCCCCAAGCGGGCTTACCCGAATAACAATGTGCAGCACGTTAAACAGTACCTTATTTATTTTATCAAAAAAAGAGATAACAGATTGTCCGTTAGCTCCCATTTTGTTTAGGGCTATACTAAACAATATTCCGAAGAACAAAATTTGTATAATGTCGCCTCTGGCAAAAGAATCAACAATATTTGAAGGTACAAGGTGAGAAATAAATTGTCCCCAATCGACTCCGGCACTAACTTCCGGAACAGGATTTTTAGAATTTGTTTCTATTTGTTGTGTTGATACACCCGAACCGGGCTTAATAACATTCGCTGTAATTAATCCAATGATGATTGCTGCTGTGGTTACTATTTCAAAATAAAGCAATCCTTTGCCGCCAATCCTGCCTAATTTTTTTAAGTTTCCGGCACTTGAGATTCCTAAAACGATACTAAAAAAAATTACCGGCGCAATAACCATTTTAATGAGATTAATAAACATCTCACTTATTATTTTTGCTGTTGGAGCAAACGAGGGTAATAACCAACCTACCAAAATGCCTGATATGATGCCTATCAGAACCTGGACATATAAAGTTTTAAGATATTTCACATCAGCAATTTGCTGTAAATGTATGATGTTGAAAGGGAACTATTGAACAGAATAAATTAGTAAACGAAAATCTAGTTGTGGTAATTTCTGATTATTTTAAGGCATCAGCTCCGGCTTGTGCAACAATGTGGTCGTTTTCAACAGAATCGCCTGATACACCTATTGCACCAATTATTTTTCCTTCGGTATCCTTAATTAATAATCCGCCCGGAAATGTAATCAGGCCGCCATTAGAATGTTCTATATTATAAAGTGGGGCACCGGGTTGAGAAAGCTTTCCAACCTCGCCGGAGGGCATATTAAAATAACGGGTTGTACGTGCCTTTTTTTGCGAAATATCAATGGATCCCAGCCATGCTTCGTCCATGTGCGCAAACGCGATAAGATTTGTTCCCGAATCAACTACAGCAATGTTCATCAACGTGTTGATCTCCTTCGCTTTTGCTTTTGCGGCCGCTATTACTTTTTCTGCCTCTTCTAATGTAATGTTCATTTTTTTGACTATAAAAAGGGGTTAATAATCAATCTAAAATTAGACTGTATGATTTAATTTTAGGATTACATATAGTTTAATGATTTGTTTTTTAAAACAAAAGGATTAAATAGAAACCTTTCATCTTAATAGATTTTACAATGTCAGTTCTTAATTTTGTAAAATGCTCAGCCTTCTTGATCTCAGCAAAATTAAATATATAATTACACACATTGCCGTAGCAACAAAGCACCAGACAGAAATTGAATATGAGCGGTAAAATAAATAGGTAAAAAGATAAGAAACAAAGATAAATACTCCCATCCACCACATCCGCGGAACTGTTGAAATAAAAGCAGGTATAATAGTCGCAACTCCGTAAATAATACTTCCGGGTATAAGCAATAAATCAGGATGGCCAATGGTATACCTAATGTGATGCTGATTCACACTTGCTGAAACTGAAAACATCAATAAACTGTAAATATGATAAGCTGATAATATTAAACCTAAGGCCAGCAGAATTTTTAAAGCAGGCTTCCGTTTTAAATTCTTTTCAAGAAAGTAAATGCTAAACGGAATATAAATTGGCCAGATAATATGCGAGAATATTAAAAAACTACTAACCAGAAAAGGTTGCCATCCGGCATGGGAAGAATTGTTGAAATTAAGCCATACAAAACCTTCTAAAACTTGCTGTAAAGCAAAACCAAACGGGATAACGGCTAAGAAAATCTGCTTGTTCGAAAACGTTAGCTTTACACACGCTACACCTATGCCGGTAAGAATAACTGCAGAAGTGAAGCTGGCGTTAGCAGAAAAACACATGGACTGATTTTAGACTAAACTTAAAGATTCAAACCAGGCTTGAATTATAAGTAAAACATTTATTAAATGGATGTTTTTTAAATCAACAAATTAATCATTCATAAAGTTCGTAACTCGTTAAACTAATCGGTAAATCATCCAAAAAGATTAGAACTTAAATACCGGTCGCCCCTGTCACAACAGATAAAAACAATAACCCCCTCTGATAATTCTTCGCTAAGGCGAAGTGCCGCTGAGGCCGCACCTCCGCTGCTCATCCCGGCAAAAATTCCTTCTTTTCTGGCTAAAAGCCGGGTAGTTTCAACTGCCTCATTTTGGGTTATATCCATAATGCGGTCTACCTTATCGGGATTAAAAATTTTGGGGATATATTCTTTTGTCCAGCGGCGTATACCCGGAATGGAAGCCTCTTCCGTAGGCTGACAGCCGATTATTTGAATATTTGAATTAACTTCCTTCAGATAGGAAGAGCAACCCATAATACTTCCGGTTGTACCCATAGAACTTACAAAATGGGTGATCTCCTGATTGGTATCCCGCCACATTTCCGGGCCGGTAGTTTTATAATGTGCTAACGGATTATCAGGGTTCGCAAACTGGTTAAGCATGTAAAATTCTCCGCTTTGCGATTTTTCATCCGCATAATCCCTGCAAATTTCGATGCTGTCCAGCAACGTTACTTTAGCACCAAAAGCTTCCATTGTAAGCACCCGTTCCCTTGTAGAAGTTACCGGCATTACCAGTTCTATATTCAGGTTAAACAGGTTTGCCATCAGCGCAAGGGCAATCCCGGTGTTCCCGCTGGTTGCTTCAATAAGCCGGCTTTCTGTGTTGATATCCCCACGCTCTAAAGCACTACGCATCATGTTTAAGGCCGGACGGTCTTTTACACTTCCGCCGGGATTATTCCCTTCCAGTTTTGCAAAAATCCTGACAGCCGGATTTTTATTAAGTTTTTTAAGTTCAACAAGCGGGGTATTTCCCACGGTATCTAATATAGTTCCCATTTTAAAGATCATTGATAAACTTTCTTTCCACTACCGTAATCTCGGGGTTATGATAAACCAATGAACCTGCGGGAACGGATTTGGTAAGCCAAACATTACCACCGATTACAGAATCTTCACCAATAACTGTATCGCCACCCAAAATGGTAGCTCCGGAATAAATAACCACATTGTCTTTAATTGTGGGATGACGTTTCATCATGGCCATTTTCTTGGTTACACTTAGGGCGCCCAAAGTAACGCCCTGGTATATTTTTACATATCGCCCTATTTCGGCCGTTTCACCAATAACGATTCCTGTTCCGTGGTCTATCATAAAATGTTCGGCAATTTTTGCAGCCGGATGAATGTCAATTCCGGTTTTACTGTGTGCGTATTCAGTTAATATTCGGGGCAATAAAGGTACTTCCAGCAAATGCAGAGCATGGGATATACGATAAAAGCAAAGAGCCAGAAAACCAGGATAGGCTCTTATTACTTCAAATGTAGAGGTAGAAGCTGGGTCGCCCTGATTAATGGCGTTTATATCTGTGTTTAAAACCCTAAAAATCTCAGGCAACTGTGAAAAAAAATTTGCACTTACCGCTTCATGATTGCACTCTGAACATGCTTTTGTAGCATCCATTATGCGAACAAGCTCTTGCTGAGACTCCAATAGATTCCTTTCAATTGCAGCTATATCTAGTTGTGTACCCTGGGATATTTCGGGATACATTGTTGAAATAAGTTTGGAAGCCCAACCTGCAATAACCTTATTTGTAGGAATCTGTTGCCTTTGTTGTTGCTTGGATTCCAACTGCTGTAAAAAATTTTTTTCCATTTAATGCGCTCACGATCATAAAATCCATATTTGAATCGATAATTGGATTAAACGAAGATAAATCAGATTTTGGTTATTGGTATTACGTTTTGTAGACGAATTATTAAATATTCAATTCGATTACAATTGTTTTACCGGTAGGCTTTCTGGCTTAAACCTTTTAACAATAAACCCGGACGAAGTGGATACCGGCCCGTGATTAAGGCCCGGGTAGTATAAACGAAGTACGGGGCTTGAGATGAAATGAAAAAGAAACGCTCATTTACAACACCTTAACCGAAACCTAAAATTTTCGCTGTTAAATAAAATGATACAAAAACAACACATCACCGGTAAAAGCTGGTTTTAGCTGGTCTTTAATTTCGAGCTTAATAGCTAATGTTGCCTTTGTTATACCTCTCAGATTTGATATGCAAGCCAGTTTTACGCGGCATCTAACTTCGCTGTTTACAATTACGGCCTGACCAAATTTTAGCTTTTCGATGCCGTAATTTACTTCCATTTTCAGGTTCTGGACATCCACAATTTGCTTCCATAAAAACGGAATTAAAGATAAAGTAAGGTATCCATGAGCGATGGTAGCATTAAAAGGACTTTCGGTTTTTGCCCTTTCAGAATCTGTATGTATCCATTGATGATCCAGCGTGGCGTCTGCAAAGTTGCTGATCTGTTGCTGCGTAATTTTATGCCAGGAAGAAACACCAATTTCATGATCCAAATATGACTCGAATTCTGAATGACTTTTTATAATGACCATACCGCTAAAGTAAAAAATTAATCAAACATTGAAAAAGCTACAAAATATTTCTTGCTTTCTTTTTTTAATAATTGCATTGCAGGATAGCGGTTTATAAAAACAAATCTGGCTAAATGGTATATTTACATTAAAACATTCCTACAACTCCTGAGCTATTACAAAGCCACTTGCCCAGGCCCATTGAAAGTTATAACCGCCCAGCCATCCGGTAACATCTACACATTCACCGCCAAAATATAAACCCTTTATTTTTTTTGTTTCCAATGTTTTGGATGATAATTCTTCTGTTGCCACTCCCCCACGCATTACTTCGGCTTTATCATATCCCTTATCACCGGCAGGCTTAACTGAAAATTGGTGTATTCGTAAATTAATTTCCGCAAGATCTTCTTTTGTTAATGAAGCTAGATTTTTATTTACCGGCAGGTACCCGGCCAAGGCCTCCGCAAACTTTTTGGTATAAAGATCCGAGAGTAGGTTAAGCAACAATCTTTTGCCGTTTTCTGTACGTTGATTTTGGATGTATTCCAAAATGTTTTGATTTGGTAGCAGATCAATAAAAATACTTTCACCAGGTTTCCAATAGGAAGAGATCTGCAAAATTGCTGGCCCACTCAATCCCCAATGTGTAAAAAGTATGTTTTCTTCAAAGCTGATACGGCTATTATAAACCCTGCAATAAATAGAATTGCCTGATAATTTCGCATACCAGTCGGCATTTTTACCTGTTATGGTCAACGGTACAAGAGCTGGGAAGGTTGGCATAACCCGCAAACCAAACTGAAGTGCAACCTGAATACCAAAATCTGTTGCACCCATTTTTTGTATCGGTAACCCGCCGGAAGCGACCACTACTTTGGGTGCTTTAATTTCTACAAGCTTACCGCGATAAAAATATGTTACCAAAAAACTTTGATCTGATAATTGCTGTACACTTTTGACTTCGGCACCGCAAAGTATTTGTTGATCCATTTCTGTGCAAAGGTTTTCAAACATCTTAACCACATCCCGGGCATTATTAGAGATCGGGAACAATTGCCCCAGTGTTTTTTCTTTTCCAGAAATTCCGTTGATTTGAAAAAAATTAATGGTATCGTCAACTGTCCAACGGGAAAAGGCGGACTTGGAAAAATGTTCGTTACTGGAAATAAAGTTTGCTGGTGCGGAGTAAAGATTGGTGTAATTACATCTGCCTCCGCCCGAAATAAGAATTTTAGCTCCCACTTTATCATTTTTCTCGAGTATTAAAGTTTGTTTACCCAGAAACCCGGCCTGCACAGCACACATCAAACCACAAGCACCACCACCAATAATTACAGCATCTACACTCTTCATACTATATAAATTTATTACATTTTTTAACTAAGACTTACATTCCAGGTACTCTAAATTAATGTTTTAAGAGCTTGAAACTTAGATTTAAACTTCTGCGTAGTACCCACTTATGAAATCAATAGAAGCAGCCACACAGCGGTTAAACCTTGCTGTAAACCAGTTTACCATCGCGGTTAAAACATTAATGGATACACAAACAAAAGAAAAGGTTATTGCTCATTTCGTTAAAAGTCCTTCTAAAGAATTACTACAAATACTGGATGTCTGCGAGCAACTTGAAGAGTATGAAATTTGCCATATAGTATCCTCCGCAATTAAATATAAAGAACAGGTTGCTGCATAAAGCAAAATTTAAAATTGACTTCTAAAAAAAATAAAATTTCTTTTATTTTTTCTTATTTTGAGATGTAGTAATCCCCGTATTCCATATTTTTTTGAAATAGAAGCTGAGGCATTTACTTCATCATTCCCTTTTCTAACTTCATTCAATCCCGATACTGCTTTTATGCATCATTGGGGGAAAAATTCTCCTCCAATCAAATAATAAGTTCTCAAAATTCCCCATAAGTTTCTGGAATTCCCTCTTAAAAATTTTCTGAATAAAATAACAATGCCTTGTTTATTCATCTCATAACAATTAAAAGATGTTTATCACAGACGCCAAAAGTAAGGCATCATTATTAACAGTTAGAATGTTCTGCAAGAATTATTTTTACTTATAGAGTAATTTTTGCAAATAATTAAAATGCAATACATTCACTATTAGGAAACAAGGTTATTTGAGAAAACTTTACAATCTACTATACATTTTGACAAGATTTTAAACCACCCGTTTAGGATAAGGTTAAAAACCAATTTATCTCTTAACTCCCTGCTTTACTGATAGTAACTATTTAATATATGAAAATAGCTACTAATTCTTTCTGTCTGTATCCATCAGGTGCTTCTCTAATACAGAAGAGCGAATTAAATTACTCCAAACATTTTTTACAACATACATCCGCGAATCATTTTGACACCGCGAATCCTTCCACTCTATCTTTTATTAAAAGCATCCTTATGAAAGTAAAATTCACCACTCTGCTGATTGGGTTTATGGCTCTGTTGTTTACTGGTTTGAGTGTGCAGGCACAAA
>JACMND010000040.1 GCA_014378705.1 Pedobacter sp.
AATCTAAGTAATCATCAATCAATCCATGAAAAATAGGTCTTTTCGGTTCAAGATCAAACCGTTCTACATCTAACATTCCCCGGTCATTGGTATCCATAACTACTGCTATCTGAAGTTTTCTGGCTTTTAAGCGGCTGGCAATCTTAATATCCAACCCATCACAAACCTCAACTAAAATATCTAGTTTACCGTCTTCCAAAAAAAATGAATCCATGTTTTGAGTAGTTAAACCATCGTTAAAAATTTTAACTATGATAAACGGATCTATTTCGGCAATTTCACGTGCGGCAATAACTGTTTTAAGAATACCAAGATTATGCAAGCCGGTTCTTAAGCGGTTTAAGTTGCTTAATTCAGCAGTATCAAAATCCGCAAGTCGTATTTCACCACAAGTTCGCTCCATAGCCATGGTAAGGGCAATGGATTGGCCAACTGAAAGACCTATAATTCCGATTTTTTTTTGGCTGAGGATCGACTGCTCCTGAAATGTTATCTTGTTACAATTCCGGTTCGTACGAAGTTTTATAAATTCATTCTCATCTAGGATATGAACAAGGTTATTACTCCAGGGGTAATAAACCCATACGCCATAATTAAAAATTTCAGTGCCGTTTAAATGAGTTTTTATCAGATCAGTATATTCTTCAGGTCTGATGCGTATAGAAGGGCTAGAACATTTTATTAATTCCCTTAGTTGGTTTTCAATCTGATCGAAAACGCGGATATTTTTATCTTCATTAATTAATTTATCAAATTTGTATTTATCATCTACATTATTTAATCTAAACAACTGAGTCTTAATAACTTCATTTGAAGTTAACTCGAGTATCTCTTTCATTTATATCCCCTCTAAAATTCAAAAGATTGCTTTAATGCTTTAACCGGTCAAATTTTATTTTGATATAACCTTCTAAAATCTTTATGCTATTTTTGTTATTGCTAATCCTTATACGCAAATGTCTGATAAAAAGATCAATTTACTTTATGTTGATGACGAAGAAAATAACCTGATGTCTTTTAAGGCTACTTTCCGCTTAAAGTACAATGTGATCATTGCGATAAGTGCGAGTGCAGGAATGAAACTTTTAGAAAAACACCCAGTAGAAATTATCATCACAGATCAGCGGATGCCGGTAATGACCGGAATAGAATTCCTGGAAAAAGTACTTGAAAAGTACCCTGACCCAATACGGATTTTGTTAACCGGTTACACTGATTTAAATGCAGTTATTGATGCGGTTAATAAAGGCAAGATCTATCATTACTTAAGCAAACCCTGGAAAGAAGAAGAGCTTGATGCAGCCATTCAAAATGCGTACGAAGCGTACCACAAAAATTTGGAAATAAAAACGATGAATGGTAAGCTGGCTACCTCAAACGATCAGCTTGAATTTTTGTTACGCCAAAGCCTTTTATCTTAATAAACTCTTTGAGTTGAATATTTAACTGAGCAATTACAGTTTTAAATATTGTTTTACTTGCCTACTTCTATTTTTAAAAATATTTTCAGGGTAATCGGTGTTTTGGCAAAATTAATGCGCCGTTCGTTTTCAGAACTGAAAGCAAACGATCCGATGCGCATGGCTGGAGCAACTGCTTTTTTTACCACATTTGCCCTGCCCGCAATTCTAATTATCCTTATTCAGCTTTTCGGGTTGTTTTTAAATCCACGTAAAATCAGTAGTGAATTAATTGACAGGCTTGCAAATGTTTTGGGAAATACAAGTGCTCAGCAAATTAAACAAACGCTTGAAGGCTTTAATTCTCTCAGCAAAAACTGGTACGTAACCATTTTTGGCTTTCTCTTCTTAATCTTTGTTGCCACCAACCTGTTTGAAGTGATTAAAAATTCTTTGGATCAGATATGGAATATCCGTGTTAAAACTCATCCGGGAATAATCTTTAACATTAAAAACAAGGCCCGCTCAATCAGTATCATTTTATTAGCGGGCTTATTGTTTTTTATAGGATTGTTTACAGAAGGAATGCAATCGTTTATGGCAGATTATGTAGAAGATATTTGGCCGTCTGGAGGTTTAATAATCGTTTTTATCGCTAACGAGATCTTCTTTGTTATCGTTGTTACCATCTGGTTTACCAATCTTTTTAGATTTTTAACAGCCGGAAGGCCTAAATTTTCCCATGCGATGCTTGGCGGCTTGTTTACAGCCGTGCTTTTTACTGTAGGTAAAATATTTTTAAGGCATGTAATGGGCTACAGCAATATCAACACCATTTATGGCGCTTCAGGCTCCATCGTTTTAATTTTATTATTTGTGTTTTATTCATCAATAATTTTTTATTACGGTGGTTGTTTTATTAAAGTGCTTAGTGAGGAATATGGCTCACCTATTAAGCCGGTTAGAGAAGCATTCTCGTTTGAGTTGTTGGAAGTGAATCCTGAAAAAAAATAAGATGGCTTCTTATTAAAGAATTTTTTGAAGCTCTTCCCAAACATTTTCAGCCAGTATTTTCTGACCAGGAGCGGTAGGATGAACGCCGTCCGCCTGATTTAAGCTTCTTATGCCACCAACTCTGTTGAGTAAAAAAGGAACCAAAGTCATGTTATTTTTTCCGGCAATTTTCTTAAAAATCTGCCTGAATTCTGATGCGTAAACGTTGCCCATATTTGGTGGGACTTCCATTCCTGCCATTACCATTTTAACATCCGGATACTTGTTTTTAACCTGATCAACTATACTCTGCAGATTTATCGTTGTTTCTTTAACCGGAATCCCTCGTAAACCATCGTTTGCACCCAGTTCAAGCACAAAAATATCAATCCTTTGTTTAAGCAGCCAATCTATGCGTGATTTTCCTCCAGCCGTAGTTTCACCACTTAATCCTGCATTTATGACCTTATAGGGCAGATCTAAAGAGTCAATTTTATTTTGAATTAACGCCGGAAAAGCTTCCTGAGGTTCTAAACCGTAGCCAGCTGTTAAGCTATTTCCGAAAAATAAAATGGTCTTTAAAGGTACAGTATTCGGTTTATAGTTACTATTTGCAATAGTGTCTGATGCAGATGTTTTGTCAGAGATTTCAGAACGTCCGCAGGATGTGAATAGGCATAAGGTAAATAGGAAGTATAAAATCACTTTCAACATGAGCCGGAGTTAATAATTTGGGGAATAATTTTTTCTAACATTAAAGCAAGGTATATGTTATTAGTAGTTTGTAATATTCAGGTAAAATGAATTTATTAGCCGAACAATAGTATGAAATCTAACTCTAAGCATTAAACTTCTGTGAAAACAATTCTCAACATTCAAAATTTAAGCAAAACATACCAAAGTGCCGGCCATACTCTAACGGTTCTTAACGATATTAATTTCTTTGTAAATGAAGGTTCAACGCTTTCAATTGTCGGTCCTTCAGGGAGCGGAAAAACAACGCTATTGGGATTGTGTGCAGGATTAGACCGATCAAGCTCGGGTATAGTTGAATTGAACAATATCCGGCTGGATCATCTTAATGAAGACCAGCGTGCCCAGGTGCGAAATCAATATGTGGGATTTATATTTCAAAATTTTCAATTGTTACCAACCTTAACTGCGCTGGAAAATGTAATGGTTCCTCTTGAACTTCGCGGAAGCAAAAACAGTAAAGTTAGAGCCCTTGACCTGCTTGATAAAGTAGGATTATCTGACCGGGTTAGTCATTATCCTGCCCAGCTTTCAGGCGGCGAGCAGCAAAGGGTTTCATTGGCCCGTGCATTTTCTAACAGTCCCAAAATTTTGTTTGCCGATGAACCAACAGGAAATCTGGATGCTGAAACGAGTGAAAAGGTAGTGAAACTAATTTTTGATCTGAATAAAGAAACCGGAACAACCCTGGTTCTTGTAACACACGACCTGGATTTGGCCTCAAAAACGCAGCGTATTATTAAGTTAAAAGGTGGTTTAGTTATTTCTGATTTGGAAACCGTAGCTATCCCGGTAAACCAGGCTTAAGTTATGGATCAAATTCCCTATTCTCCGCAAACAAAAACACCTTTAAACTTCAAATGGCTTTTATTAATGGCCATACGGGATAGCCGCCGTAACCGGTCCAGGTTGTTTTTATTTATATCTTCCATTATTTTAGGAATTGCTGCGCTGGTTGCTATTTATTCCTTTGAAAATAACTTAAAGCAGGACATTGATGATCAGGCAAAGACCTTATTAGGAGCAGATCTGGTTATTGAAACCAACAAGCCAGTTATTAAAGATGCATTGCCGTTATTAACAGGATTGGGTAGCGAACGATCTGAGGAACGGAGCTTCGCCTCGATGATTTTGTTTCCAAAAAACAATGGCACCCGCTTGGTTAATATTAAAGCCCTCGAGGGTTCTTACCCGTATTACGGAAATATTGAAACCACACCTTCTGCCGCAGGAAAGTCTTTCCGACTGGCAAAACAGGCTCTGGTGGATAAAACACTGATGCTGCAGTTTAATGCCAAAGTAGGTGATACGGTAAAAGTTGGTGAAGTTTTATTTAAAATAGCAGGTATTTTAAATAAAGCTCCGGGTCAAACCGGATTCGCCTCTTCAGTAGCGCCCACCGTTTTTATTCCGTTAAAGTATCTTGAGGAAACCGGTCTCTCCCAAAAAGGAAGCCGTATTACCACAAACTTTTATTATCGCTTTACTCCAGACATCAATGTAGAAAGGCTGGTAAAACGAATGGAATCCAGGTTTGATAAGTTTGAACTGGATTTTGAAACTATAGAATCACGCAAGGAAAATACGGGCCGGTCTTTTGAAGATCTTTCCAGGTTTTTAGCACTTGTTGGTTTTATTGCCCTGCTGCTTGGATGTATTGGCGTAGCCAGTGCCATACACATTTATATACGTGAAAAAATAAGCACCATTGCCATTCTCCGTTGCCTGGGTGCAAGCTCGCGGCAAGCTTTTATAATTTATTTAATTCAGATAGTCGGGATCGGGCTAGTCGGGTCAGTTTTAGGAGCTTTTTTAGGCGTAATGGTACAGCAAATTTTACCGGTTGTTTTAAAAGATTTCCTTCCGGTGGTTATAACCATTGGTATTTCCTGGTCGGCAATTTTTCAGGGTGTATTTTTAGGCGTGGTTATCTCTGTGCTATTCGCTCTGCTTCCGCTGATATCCGTACGGAATATCTCTCCATTAAATACGCTTCGACTCTCATTTGAAGAAACTCATTTTTTTAAAGATCGCCTTAAATGGCTTGTTTATGGATTGATCATTCTTTTTATTTTCCTGTTCACTTTATTACAGGTAGGCGGATGGAAAGAAAGTATTTCTTTTACGGCCGGCGTTGTAACATCATTTCTGATACTTACCGGGGTATCCGCAGGTTTAATTTGGCTGGCTAAAAGATTTTTTCCATCTTCCTGGAGCTATTTATGGCGACAGGGATTTGCGAACCTTTTCCGGCCCAACAACCAAACGCTTATCCTGGTGGTTTCTATTGGTTTAGGAACTGCGTTTATCTGCACTTTATTTTTTGTTCAGGATATTTTAATTAGCCGCGTTACACTTTCTTCCAGCGGAAATCAACCCAATATGGTTCTTTTTGATATTCAAACCAGCCAGAAAGATTCTGTTTCAAGGTTAACCCGCAAAATGAATATGCCGGTTATTCAGCAGGTACCAATTGTAACCATGCGTTTGGAAGAAGTAAATGGAAAGTCTTCTTCTGATGTTAAAAAGGATAGAAACATGCGCATTTCAAAACAGGCATTTGAACGCGAATATCGGGTTACCTACCGGGATAGCCTGACTGTTGCTGAAACAATTACGGATGGAAAGTGGACTGGCAAAGCAGAACCTGGTAAACCTGTTTTTGTTTCTCTTGAAGAAGGTTTTGCCGAGCGGATAGGTGTGAAGATCGGGGATAAAATGGCCTTTAATGTTCAGGGTGCCATGATTGAAACGCAAATTGGTAGTTTTAGAAAGGTGGATTGGCAACGGATACAAACTAATTTTCTGGTTATTTTTCCTACGGGTGTTTTAGAGGAGGCACCTCAATTCCACGTGCTCATTACCCGGTTTTCCGGTAACCGGCAGTCAGCAGATTTTCAACAGGCAATCGTTAAGAATTTCCCCAACATTTCCATAATAGATCTTGGGCTGGTATTAAGTGTTTTAGATGAAATTTTAAGTAAGATCGGTTTTGTAATCCGTTTTATGGCTGCCTTTAGCATCATTACCGGCCTGGTAGTATTAATAGCTTCCGTACTGATCAGCAAGTTTCAGAGAATTCGCGAAAGTGTACTCCTTCGTACACTTGGTGCAAGCCGCAAACAGATTTTGGTGATTACAGCAATGGAATATTTCTTTTTAGGAAGTATGGCAGCGTTTACCGGTATCATCTTATCATTAGCGGCCAGTTGGGCATTGGCGAAGTTCAATTTTGAAACTTCGTTTACACCTAATATCCTGCCCGTAGTAGTATTGTTTTTAATTATTACTTCCCTTACGGTGATGATAGGCTTGTTTAACAGCCGGAGCATATTGAATAAACCACCACTGGAAGTTTTAAGAAATGAAGGGTAGGAGTTTGGTATAAGCTGTAAGCTTTTAGAAATTAATTTTGACAAGCACCTTAAATAAGTTAGATGGCTTCACAATTAGCTCAAAGCTGATTTCTATTCCACTTTATACCGATAAATGAACCTTGCCAAATTTCCATCTATATCTGTTCCTTCAACTGTTGCCTTGTAATTTCCTTTGTTATCTCCATTAAAAAAATCAAAAGACATGTTTCCATTCTTATCTGTAAAAATTTTGGGGTTCCAATAAATGGTTGAACGCAAATCTGATCCAACAGAACGACTGGCAGGCGTATTGTATTTGGGCAAATAAAATTCGCGTGTCTTCACAAACCCAAAGGAGTTAAAAGTTAACACATTGTTTGGAGGAAATAACGCTTTCAGATCTTCGGCCGTAACCGTACTTTTAACTTTCTTTTTAGAATTGATCACCAAAACCCCGTTTGTGTTATTTAGCCGGTTAACTATTCCAGATTCATCTTTTAAAAAGATCTCGACAGATTCTACGTCGGCTGGTGCAATACTGCTGAGATAGGAAGCGTCTACCGGGCTGCCATTAAAAAATATTTGCACCGGAAGTTTTAGACCCGAATTATAAACCCGGGTTACAAAAAAATTATTATCTATATACATAAGCCCGGGTGCGGATGATTGCAAGCAATTAAGAAGCACATTACAGCCTTTAAACCGATCGCTGTTTAATGTGTGATCCGGCATGCTTAAACCAGACAAAGAGGCGTAATCCGCATGGCTCGGTTTTGCAAGAGCGGTAGATTGAATAACCACTTCCTCCAAAGTTTGAGATGACAAGCGATACTGTCTTTTACTGTTTAGTAAATAGGGGCTCAAAGCGCTGTCAATGTTCAATTTTTCGTCTGCCGCGTTCACATTTTTACTTACTTCAGGAAAGGCACTTCCATCCAGCATGATCATCATATTTTTGGCACCTGTTGCATTTCCGGCACTGATAGAAATGGCCGATGAATCAGGGACCTTTACATTCTGAAACTCAAACTGACCTTTTATATTTGAAACAGTTTCGGCAACAAACCGGTTTTGCAAAACCTCAAGCCTTAAGCGTCCTTTTGATACGGGCATACCGTTGGATGATCTTAAAGTGCCTTTGTAAGTAATTCCCTGCTCCGGTAGAAAAGAAATTGCCGGAATCTTATCCTTTAAAATATCCTGAAAAGAAAATTTACGGTAACCTTGAGTAAGCATTAATAAATCAAGATCGGCCAATTTTTTTTCATTAACCTGATTAAAATAATAGTTCGGTTTTTCTATGTATCCAATTAATTCTGAGGAGAGTAAAAAAGAGCTGAGTATGGTTGTTTCGTTATTTTCATCAAACGGGACCTTATCCTCGTTAATTACAGAAACTGAAAAATTACCTTCAATAGGTGCGCTTGCTGTTTTGGCGTTTACACTCATTTTTACAGCTTGCCTGATGCGGTAACTTTTTTTATCAGTAGTTGCAGTTAAATTTAAAACTTCAGCTTGATTAATAAAAATCAACCGTTCGGATAAGGGCTCACCAAAAGAAGAAAATAGCGTAAGTTGTGCAATCCCGGGAGGAAATTTATTTTTAGGAATCAAGGCAGAAAATACTTCTTGGTTTAGAGTTGTCTTCGCGGCATAACAGATCGCTCCTTTGCTTTGAGCTATTATGTAATAGGTTTTATTTTGAATTGAAGAGTAATATTTAGAATTACTTGAAACTCGCAGGTTTAAATTTGCTGAGTTATTGTTAATTACAGACAATGTAATGCCTGAAGTTTTTGTTGCGGGTAAAGCAACTGATTTTTTAATTCCGTTGGCAAACGTGAGGTTGGCTGTATACTTTCTGCCGCTTTCTGGTTTGAATAAAAACTTACCCATTCCAAAATTCGCTGATTCTATTTTACTGATCACTGCTCCTGCATCATCCGTAATTTCACCTCTTACATTAAGCCCCAAACCATTTTCCTGGATAGCTTTAAATGCGACGTACCCGGATACGTTTTCTATTAATTCCCCTCCTTCCGGAAAAAACTGGATATCGGCTTCCTTAAATAATCCGCCCAAAAAAAATGTGGATGTAATTTTTCCGGTTTCAACATCTTCAAGCACAGTTTCAAGAACACCGGCGTCTAAATCCTTTTTTTGTTTAGAGCCGATTGTTATTGAAACGATTCCCCGCTCGTTTGTAATTTCTTTGCCCTTAGCCAAAGTTTGAAAATTAGACGTGACTTTCCAGCTTACTTTTCTGTTTGCAAATGGAATTCCATTTCGATCTTTGTAGGATATGGTTGAATTAATATTCGGCATTGGACCGGCATCTTCAGTTTTGAGCGAAATGTTTGTAATAACTTTGCGGCTAAGGGCATCTCCAATGATTATATTTTTATAAAAGAAACTGGATTCACCTCTGTTCATCATCCAGTAAGTGTAAGCCCTGAAACGATAATTACCTGCTTTGTATTTTAGGGGATCAAGTGTAACACTTCCATAAGCAGAAGTATTGCTAACAGGCAATTTGATGGAATTTACAATACTGTCTTTATCTGTAATGATATCAACATATAGAACTTTACTCAAGTCTGATGGCTGGTTTTGATTTATAGCAAGGTAACCTTTAAACCAGATGGTGTCGCCAATAGCATAATAAGGTTTATCAAAATGCAGGTAAACTTTTTCTATAGGATTTTCCTGATTGACAATATGGGTTTTTTCGATGATGGTATTCAGGCCGACGGTGTCCTGAGAAAATAATGAAGTGGATTGGAATACAATAAAAAATAAAAAAATTATCAAACGCAAAACTTTCATCCGGAAATAAGGTCAGTATAGAGGGCTAATATAGCTTATAAGACCTTTAATTAGATATTCTTTTCAGCCTGTTTTTGCGATAAAGATGAGACAAACTCTGCACCAATCTGATAAACTGTGAGCTTATAAATTTTTAGCATTGAAAGTATCCCCCTGGCTGATATCCCCGGTTTCATATCCTTTTTTAAACCAGCGCATACGTTGTTCAGAAGTTCCATGGGTAAATGCGTCAGGCACAACCTCACCTTGTGTTTGTTTCTGTATCCGGTCATCTCCAATTGCACTGGCTGCAGTTAAAGCTTCTTCAATATCACCATCTTCAAGTATGTTATTGGTTTTATTAGCCCTGTTAGCGTAAACTCCCGCATAAAAATCTGCCTGTAATTCAAGCATCACAGACATACGATTGTATTCTCTTTCGCTTACCTGACCTCGCATACGCTGCATTTTTTCAGAAGTTCCCATCAGGTTTTGCACATGATGGCCAACTTCATGAGCAATTACATAGGCCATTGGAAAATCTCCACCTGCACCAAAATTGTTTTTTAATTCATTCTGAAAACTAAGATCAATATATACTTTACTGTCGGCAGGGCAATAAAATGGGCCGGTAGCCGAACTTGCAGCACCGCAAGCAGAAGAGACTTGATTTTCAAACAATACCAGAGTTGGTTCCTGATATTGAGAATTGTTTTCCAGGAAGATGGCATTCCATACTTCATCCAGATCGCCCAAAACAACGTCGGCAAACTGACCCGCCTCATCAGATGGTGAGCCTTTTGTTACCTCACTTTGTGCAGTTTGCCCGATTGGAAGCTGGCTAACCAGGTTGGCAGCATCGGGCCCGAAAAGAAGTCCCAGAATAATTACCAAAATGCCGCCGCCCCCAATAGCAAGTCCACCACCGCTCATTCCCCGGCGATCTTCAATATTTCCGCTTCCGCGTCTTCCTAACCAGCGCATAATAATTTGTTTAAATATTTATTTTCTACAACAATACTATTTCTTGGTTTGTTTGAAAATCAAACTTACTTACCATTTCAAATTCTTAATTAATCTCAGTAAAAAAAGGGAACGTGATGCTTCCTTCCAAAGTGTTCCGTTCTAAAAAGTAATTGGCTTGTTTGTTAACGATACTCTTAATTAAAAGATCCTGATTTAAATTAAATAAAAATTTACTTCTTTTTAATATTCCAAACCTGTTCACACTTTAGTTTTGTTCAATAGTTATACTCTACATGATGAATACAGAAATGCAAAAGCGAAAACTAGGAAATAGCGGCCTGGAAGTTTCGGCTATCGGTTTAGGTTGTATGGGGATGAGTTTTGGTTACGGGCCGCCCGCGGATAAGAAAGAGATGATCGCACTTCTCCGCTCTGCAGTTGAAAAAGGCGTCACTTTTTTTGATACGGCAGAAGTATATGGACCCTACACAAATGAAGAATTATTGGGTGAAGCATTGCAGCCTTTTAGAAGAGAGGTTATCATTGCTACAAAGTTTGGTTTTAAAATTCAGGATGGAAAACAAGTTGGTGTTGACAGTAGACCCGAGCATATTAAGCAGGTTGCTGAAGCTTCCCTCAAAAGACTTAAAGTAGAAGTTATTGATTTATTTTATCAGCACCGGGTGGATCCTGCGGTTCCAATTGAAGATGTTGCCGGTGCCGTTAAAGAATTAATTCAGGAAGGCAAGGTAAAACATTTCGGTCTCTCTGAAGCCGGGGTGCAGACTATTCGTCGTGCCCATGCCGTGCAAACTGTTACGGCACTTCAAAGTGAATATTCTTTATGGACCAGGGGTCCTGAAGCGGAAATATTGTCTGCCCTTGATGAGCTAGGGATCGGTTTTGTTCCGTTTAGCCCTCTTGGCAGAGGTTTTCTTACTGGTAAAATGAATGCGAATACCACTTTTGACGGGGACGATTTTAGAAAAACCCTTCCTCGTTTTACTTCTGAAGCCCTCAAGGCTAATCAGGTTTTGGTGGATCTGCTTATCAGGATAGCAGAACAAAAAAATGCCAGCCCCGCACAAATAGCTCTTGCATGGTTGCTTGAACAAAAACCCTGGATCGTTCCGATTCCCGGAACCACAAAATTGAATCGCCTGGAAGAGAACATCGCCGCATCAGCTATTCGACTTACACCGGATGATCTTTATGAGATTGATAGCGCTTCCGCGAAGATAAAAGTGCAGGGAGACCGGTATCCGGAAAGTGCCGAGCGAATGACAGGGCTTTAAAAAGTTAAATACGGAAATATTTTACTTTTCTTTTTCCTGCTCAAGCCAAATCACGGTCTGTTCCGGTTTGTGGTCCTGCCCAATAATGTTTTTGTACAAATCCGGTCGTCTTGCATTTAAATATCTGTAACCACCTGCCTGTGTCAGTTTTTCAGGTGTGATTGTAGCTGTTTCAAAACTGTTTTCAAACGAACGGCATTCCGCAATGATATCTCCAAAAGGATCAATAATCATCGAACAACCATTTTTTAACTGATCATCGTCCATACCAATCGGGTTTGAAAAAACAAGGTAAATGCCATTGTCGTATGCCCTTGATGGCAGCCACTTCATTAACCAGGCCCGGCCTTTCATTCCGTCAAATTCCAGGCGTAAGGATGTTGGGTCCGTCTCTCGGTTTACCCAAAGTTCAGGCGCTATAAATCCGGCACCAGGCCTTGTAGAAGGGGTGCACATGGTTACATGTGGCATAAAAATAATATCAGCGCCTAAAAGCGTTGTTGCCCTAACGTTTTCAATAATGTTGTTGTCATAGCAAATTAAAATGCCGCATTTCCAACCTTTAATTTCAAATACACAATAGCTATCCCCAGGCTTTAAGTGCGGATTTATAAAGGGATGTAATTTTCTGTGTTTGGCTACAAGCCCATTTTTATCAACGCAAACGTAAGCCTTAAACAGGTTGTTCCCTGCATCTTTTTCAAAGAGACCGGCTAAGATTACGATATCATTTTTTTTTGCTATTTCAGTAAGTTTTGATATGCTTTCTCCCTCAGGTATAAATTCTGCCAGGGTAAGCATTTGTTCTTTAGAAAGGTGCCTGGCAAATGAGTAACCTGTGATAGAACATTCATGAAAAGCAATTACATCAGAGCCTTTGGCTGAGGCTTTTTGTGAAAGTTTTTCTATAACAGATAAGTTATAATTTTTATCATCGCTCTTGTGTTCAAATTGCGCTGTGGCTATCTTAAGTTTTTGCATCATGGTAACGTGGCGATTAAGAAATTAGGAGTGGAATAGAAGTTAGCTGCAAGGGTATAATAAACGCTCATTTATCTTAGACCTTATGCTGGGGCATCTTTGTTCAGCAAATTATTTCTCCAGTTTGGGGATCCTTGTTGGCGTATCTTTCCCGGAGACGATACTTCTTGAACTTAAAGCAATGGCTTTTATGGTTGCACTGATATTGTTAACATCAAGCGTTGCAAATTCATCTTCAACCGTATGATAAAACTTGTCTGTATCAATCTGGTCTGTAGAA
>JACMND010000041.1 GCA_014378705.1 Pedobacter sp.
TAATGAATTTAAAGCCTGCTGAAAATAAAGGAGGAAACCGATTGTTTTTAAGCGCCGACAAAAAGAAAATAATGCTTACAGATGATGAATTTGGCTACCATTGCTACCGAGTTTCAGATGGAAAATTAATTATTCCTCCTGGTGATGGCATACTAAAAAATGGGTTTTCCGGCTATACTGCAATTAATGCGAATCTTGACCTTTCTTTGGTTTTTACAGGAAGTAGTACGGGCTATATATCGGCTTATGATGCGAATGGAACCGCACTTTACGGAAAGCAGGTTCATGAAAGCGGGGTACGTTCCATTTTATTATCGCCTGATAATAAATTTATCTATACAATTTCTTATGATCAAACCATTAAGGTTTTACGTGCGGCAACAGGTGAAATTTTAGGTACCCTTTATTTATTTAATGATGGTAATGATTATGTGTTTGTTGGTGTTGATGGCCGCTTTGATGGTTCGGATGGCGGAATGAAGCGACTGTATTATATAAAAAACCGTGCGAAAATTTCATTGGATTTGGTGTATGAAAAGTTTTATACGCCTAACTTATATCAGCGTTTAATAAACGGAGAAGTACTCGACCCGATTGATGATAATATTAAAATAGCACCACAAGTAAGAATAGCGTATGCAGAAATCGCCAGAAATTTGACGGTAGAAGAGGAGGGAATTCCAACCTATCAGAACACCACAGGCGCCGCTGCAATTACCGTAAACGCTTTTGCTCCCGATGATACTATTGAAGAAATACGGTTATTCCATAACGGGAAAATCGTTAATCTGGCTACCAGAGGGCTTTTTGTTACCGATAATGCTTCCGGTAACGAAACCAAAACCTACACGGTAAACCTGTTACCAGGGATAAATAATTTCCGGGCAGTTGCCTTAAATAGCCAGCGTACCGAAAGCAAGCCAGATGAAATTGCAGTGAACTATAACAATGGCGCGCCCGCACCAAATATTCCGGTGGTTGCAGATTTAAATAAAGTGCCAGTTTCGCTGATCGATAAAAACGCCACCCTGCACCTTATTGTAGTTGGTATCAACAAATATCAGAATGAAAAAATGAGTTTGAATTACGCTTTGGCGGATGCGACGGCTTTTAAAGACGAAGCAGAACTGGGCGCTAAAACGGTGATCACCACTACGAAAACCTATTTTGTAACAGATGAAAAAGCAAACAAAGAAGGTATTGTACAGGCATTTACCGAGGTTCAAAAAGCAGCCAAACCGCAGGATGTGTTTGTGTTTTACTATGCCGGTCACGGGGTAATCAGCCAGAAAAACAAAGAGTTTTATTTGGTACCAACCGATGTAACGGATTTAAAAAATGTGGACGAAGCACTAGCCCAGAAGGGAATTCCTTCTAAATTGTTGCAACAATACGCTATAGATATCGCTGCACAAAAGCAGGTATTTATTCTGGATGCTTGCCAAAGTGCGGGTGCTTTTGAAGCGATGCTTGCAGCGGACGGAAATCAGCAAAAGAGCTTGGCCGTTGTAGCCAGAAGTACCGGAACCCATTGGATAGCCGCCAGCGGGAGCCAGCAATTTGCCAATGAATTTTCGCAATTAGGGCATGGTGCTTTTACATACGTGTTATTACAAGGA
>JACMND010000042.1 GCA_014378705.1 Pedobacter sp.
CAGGCCGAAAAGTAATTCCAGAGTGTCAATCCGCAAAGGTAAAACAAGGGCTGCGGTATGTTGTCAGTCGGGATGCGGGCGATCTTTCCAAATACAATCACAAATACAATGGTGGTAAATAAAGGTTGCAGAAAGTGCCATATCGGCCCGAGAATGGTTTGCTTGTAAGCCGCAATAAAATCCCGCTTCACCATGATGAAAAGCAGGTCTTTGTAATCCCAGATCTCGTTTAAACGCAAATCAAACCACGACGTTTTTGGTTCGATAATTAAGTCCCAGGAAGTGTCGGAGGTAGGTTTAGTTTGCAATACTTTTTTAATTCTACTGTAAGGTTAATGGTTCCAGTTGAAAAAAATTTGTTCTAATATTCACAGTCACATTTATTATCTCCTAGGCAGCATAGGAAGGTGCATCTTTTTGAAGGCCTTTTTGTTGTACTAGTGCCGGTGCCGTTAAAAGTTTCTCAACTTTGCTTAAATATTGCTTGTAATTAAAGTGCTCCAAACAAAGGTTTTGTGTCGTTTGACAATCCTTAATTGAGCGGGGCTTTTTTAAGTGGTTATGTATTGCATTTAAAATGGCCTCTTTATCACCCGGGTCTACCAGTGTTCCCAGTTTCCCGTTTAATAAAGCTTCTGCGCTTCCATCCATATTGCCAGCTATTATTTTACATCCGCAGGTAGCGGCTTCAATAAAGACAATCCCGAATCCTTCTTTCCGGCTAGGCATAATAAAAACATCTGATAATAAAAAATGATCGCTTAATTCCTCTGCGGTTATAAACCCGGTTAAAGTTATGTGAGATGAGATTCCCAGTTTTTTAATGAGGCTTTTTAAACGGGCACTCTCTTTTTTATCGGCCCGGCCAGCCAATAAATAGTGCATGTTTGGAAAATTATTGATCAGTTGGGGCAGGCATTCAATAATCTGGTCATACCCTTTATAAAGTTCAGAAGAGGATAAACGGGTAAGCGTATATAAAATAGGTTGCTCTGGGAGTAAGTTGTAACGTTTCATTAAATCCGCAGGCTTATTAAAGTCTTCCGGAATGATTAAAAAAGGATCTAGACAGTTGGGTATTATTGTTATTTGCCGGCTATTTATGTCATGAAACTCTTGTATTTTTTGGGAGGTGAAATTACTAACCGCCCAAAATTCACAATGGTTTAATAAGAACGTCTTTTTCCATTTACTGATTTTCCTCCAGATTTCTGTTCCGTGAGCGTAAACAATAATTCTTGTTTGAGGCGACAGCTTTTTAATTATTAAAGCAACGATTAGTAGATTAATATGACTGAGAACAACGATGTTGGAACGAATTCCTTCAATTACAGATTTTATAACAAAAGGCGTACGCCAATAATTAAAACCTATATAATCAGCTTTACTGGTATACCTGGAGTCTCTTTCTGATGATTTATCGCACATTGAAAACACCTTAAATCCACTTAATTTAAAGCCCATATCAAATAAAGCCCTGCTAAAAACCTTGCAAACCTCTTCAATTCCGCCTGTTAGGCTAAACATTTTAAGAGTAAGAAAGAGAATTTTTGGTGGCATCAGATAATCGGGATGATCAGGCAGTAATTTATTGTTAGTGCAAGGATCGAAGCAATTTGTTTCAGAGTCTTAATGTTGTTGCTCTAAATTTCTTTTACGGTTTGGTAACAGAGCGTTATTAAGCAACAAACTTTGTATCTGATTAAAATATTGCTTGTAATTAAAATGCTTTAAACATAAGGTTTGTATAGCCTTAGATGAGCTCTCCGATCGTTGATTTTCCAGATTTATGATGATGGCATTAAGCAAGTCTTCTTTTTTGCCTGGATGGATCAGGGTTCCTAACTTTCCATCAAGCAAGGCCTGCCGGCTTCCATCCTGGTTTCCGCCGATAATTTTGCAACCGGAAGCAGCTGCTTCAATAAAAACGATCCCGAATCCTTCTTTGTTGCTGGGCATAACAAAGATATCAGCAAGTCTAAAGTGATCGCTTAATTCTGCATCTGGAATGTAACCCGTAAAAATTACATACTGGTTTAAATTCAAGCTGGTTACCAATTTTTCTAATCTTAATTTTTCTGAATTCCCGGCTTTGCCTGCTAATAGGAACCGGATATTCGGATAGGTTTTAATAAGTTCAGGTAAACTTTCAATAATCAGATCATACCCTTTATAAATAGAATTTGATAGTAACCGGGCAAGTGTAAATAATATTGGCTGATCTGAGGTTAATTGATAACGCTTTAACAGATTATCAGGTTTACTAAATGTAGAAGGTATTTCCAGATAAGGATCTAAACAATTAGGAAGAACCTTAATCTTTTCTGGATCAGCGCTATTTAGTTCCCTTAGTTTTTCTGCGGTGTATTCACTC
>JACMND010000043.1 GCA_014378705.1 Pedobacter sp.
GATGGTGCTTCACATCCTGGCATCAGGCAAATTTTCATGTCGTGATCTTGGCGTTAAGGATTAAACAAAAAAACCTCTTTTGCCAGCCTGAGCATAGCCAGCAAATGGCAAAAAATACCTGGGGAAAAAGCCTGGATCTCTCAGGGCAACGCTTTAAATAAATTAGAATGAGTATTAGAGGTTTAATTCGGTTGCGTACTAAATTGTTTTTAAGTGTGCCCCTGCGAGTCGTGCAATCCGGTGCAATCCTTTGTTTGATCCTCACACATGGATTTTCGGCACTGTCGCTAACGCAATAGCAATAGTAGCTTTTACTGGATTATCATTAAGGAAACTAAAATTCAGCTGCTTTTTAATTAACTTCGCATCCTTAATTTTGGGAGATAATAACGCGAATGTATAAAGAATATAAGCAACTAAATTTATCAGAAACCGGAAAAGAAATCCTCGAATACTGGAAAGCAAATAACATTTTTGAAAAAAGTATTTTAAACCGGCCGGCTTCTAAATCCTATACTTTTTATGAAGGCCCGCCTTCGGCCAATGGCATGCCGGGTATCCATCATGTGATGGGCCGCGCCATAAAAGATATTTTTTGCCGCTATAAAACTCTTAAAGGATTCCAGGTAAAACGCAGGGCCGGTTGGGATACACATGGTTTACCTATTGAACTGGCGGTAGAAAAAAAACTGGGAATAACCAAAGATGATATCGGTAAAAAAATCTCGGTAGAAGACTATAACTCGGCTTGCCGCACAGAAGTTATGAAATATACTGGTGTGTGGAATGACCTTACTGAAAGGATGGGCTATTGGGTGGACCTGAAAAAACCGTACGTAACCTACGAAAATGAATACATTGAAACTTTGTGGTGGATATTAAAAGAGTTTTATAATAAAGGATTACTTTATAAGGGATACACGGTACAACCTTACTCACCGGCGGCGGGCACCGGTTTAAGCTCGCATGAACTCAATCAGCCGGGCACTTACCGGATGCTAAAAGATACTTCTGTAACTGCTCAGTTTAAAGTTAAGCGAGATGAAAAGTCAGAGTTTTTATACCATGGAACAGATACAGATTTATTTATATTAGCCTGGACCACTACCCCATGGACACTGCCTGCAAACTGTGCTTTAGCCGTAGGAGAAAAAATAGATTACGTAAAAGTCGAAACTTTTAATCAATACACGTATGCGCCTGTAAGTGTGATTTTGGCAAAAGAGCTGTTATCAAAATACTTTAAAAGCGAGGCTGCGGATCTTTCCTATTCTGATTATAAAGAAGGTGATAAATTAATCCCGTGGAAAGCAACAGCAGAATTTAAAGGAACAGAACTTCTTAATCTGCACTATTACCAGCTGATGCCATACGTGACCAACAGAAACCTGGAAAAAAATGCATTCCGGGTTATTCCTGCTGACTTTGTTACCACGGAAGACGGAACCGGAATTGTCCATACTGCTTCTGTTTTTGGTGCTGATGACTTCAGGGTTTGCCGGGAAAATAACATTCCGTCTGTAATGGTTACTGATGAAAAGGGAAATGAGTTTCCGCTGGTAGACCGCCAGGGTAAATTTGTGGATGAAGTAAGTGATTTCGCAGGCCGCTACGTAAGGGAAGAATATTACAGCGACGAAGAGCGCAAAGATCCTAATTTCAAACCAACAGATGTGCTTATAGCCATTAAATTGAAAGAAGATAACAAAGCCTTCGACGTAAAGAAATATGAACACAGTTACCCGCATTGCTGGCGCACAGATAAGCCGGTTTTGTACTACCCGTTAGATAGCTGGTTTATTAAAACCACTGCTGTAAAGGATAAAATGGTTGCGTTAAACAAAACCATTAAATGGAAACCGGAATCAACCGGAACCGGGCGGTTTGGAAACTGGCTGGAAAATCTGGTTGACTGGAACTTGTCCCGTTCACGTTTTTGGGGAACACCGCTGCCTATATGGCGTAGCGAAGATGGATCGGAAGAATTGTGTATCGGATCAATAAAAGAGCTGAATGACAGGATTGACGACTCGGTAAAAGCAGGTTTTATGGATGCTGGTTTTACGATCACAGATATGCACCGTCCGTATGTTGATGACGTGATCCTGGTATCGCCCGCAGGCAAAAAAATGTTTCGCGAAACGGATCTGATCGATGTTTGGTTTGATTCCGGTGCGATGCCTTATGCCCAATGGCATTTTCCTTTTGAGAATAAAGAAGAATTTGCAAACTCCTATCCAGCCGATTTTATTGCCGAAGGTGTAGATCAAACAAGGGGCTGGTTTTTCACGCTTCACGCGATTGCCGTTATGCTAAATGAAAGCAGTGACGAGATAAAAGAAATTAATAAACAAATTGATAATAAAGGAATAGCATTTAAAAATGTGGTATCCAATGGTTTGGTTTTGGATAAGAACGGTAACAAAATGTCTAAGCGCCTGGGTAACGGTGTAGACCCTTTCGAGACCATTACTAAATACAGTGCCGATGCTACCCGATGGTATATGATCAGTAATGCATCGCCATGGGATAAATTAAAATTTAACGTTGATGGGCTTGATGAAGTTCGCCGAAAGTTTTTTGGTACGCTTTACAATACATATGCGTTCTTTTCGCTTTATGCCAATATTGACAATTTCAGTTACAAAGAAGCCGATATCGATTTAGAAAAGCGACCCGAAATAGACCGATGGATTATTTCATTACTTAATTCATTAATTAAAGAAGTTGATGAGTTTTACGATGACTTTGAACCAACCAAAGCGGCCAGGGCCATCCAAAATTTTGTTGACGAAAACTTGAGTAACTGGTATGTACGCTTGTGCCGCCGCAGGTTTTGGAAAGGTGATTACTCGGATGATAAAATTTCTGCTTATCAAACGCTCTACACTTGTTTAATTACAATTTCTAAATTAATGTCGCCTGTAGCACCGTTCTTTAGTGACCGATTGTATCTTGATTTAAACTCAGCTACTTTAAAAGAACAGTTTCAATCCGTGCATCTTTCAGATTTTCCGCTTTATAATTCTAATCTGATAGATATTGCCCTTGAAGAACGAATGACTCTTGCTCAGGATATTTCATCAATGATACTTTCATTAAGGAAAAAGGCAGGAATTAACGTCAGGCAGCCTTTATCTAAAGCACTTCTACCAGTTTTGGACGACAGTTTTGGCATAAAAGTAGAGCGGGTAAAAGACCTGATCTTATCTGAAACGAACATTAAGGAACTAGAGTTTATTACCGACACTACAGGTATTATCAGCAAAAAAATTAAACCAAATTTTAAAGCGCTTGGTGCTAAAGTAGGAAAAGATATGAAGGCTGTGAGCAACGCCATAAACGCATTTAGCCAGGACGATATTAACCAGCTGGAAGCTAAGGGTTTAATCTCAATACTTGATACACGATATTCAATACTGTTAGCGGACGTGGAAATCATAGCGGAAGATGTACCCGGTTGGCAGGTTACAAGGATGGGTAATTTGACGGTAGCTTTAGATATTTCTTTAACCGATAACCTAAAAGATGAAGGGATAGCAAGAGAGTTGGTAAACCGTATTCAGAATTTACGAAAAGAATTGAATTTTGATGTAACTGATAAGATAAATGTAAGTATACAGGAACACCCGTACATTATACCTGCTGTGGGAAATAATTTATTATATATTTGCGCCGAAATTCTGGCTGAATCTCTAATACTTAATAATATAACGGGAGAGGGTCAAAAGATTACTATACATGATCAGGAAATAACTATAAACATAAGTAAAGTTTAAGATGGAGAAAAAGACCGGAATGCAGGAAAACAATTGGGAAAAAACAAGATATGCTGATTTAGAATTACAGGAATTTAAAGATTTAATTTTAGATAAACTTCGTGTTGCGAGAGAAGAACTGGGTATGTTAACCCAATCATTAAGTAACCCGAATACAAACGGAACTGATGATACTGCCGGAACTTATAAAACTTTAGAAGATGGATCGGCAACTTTAGAGAAAGAATCAATTAACCAATTGGCTTCACGCCAGAAAAAATTTATTGAAAACCTTGAAAGTGCTTTAGTCCGTATTGAAAATAAAACTTACGGTGTATGCAGGGAGACAGGAAAGTTAATTCCTAAGGAACGTTTACGGGCCGTGCCGCATGCTACATTAAGCATAGAAGCCAAATTGAAGCAGGCATAAATGAAGGGTTATACTAAACCATTTTTAGCGGTTCTTATTATTTTACTTGCCGATCAGATACTCAAGTTTTGGGTTAAATTAAATATGTCTTTAGGTCAGGAGCACCAACTCCTGGGCAATCGGGCGTTAATCCATTTTACTGAAAATAACGGTATGGCATTCGGTCTTGAATTTGGCGGTGAAGCAGGTAAGCTTGCTTTAACTCTTTTCAGAATCATTGCTGTCTGCGCTATAGGTTACGGGGTTATTTATCTGATTAAAAAAAAATATCACCGGGGCCTAATTTTTAATGTTTCTCTGATATTTGCCGGTGCTCTTGGCAATATAATCGATTCAACATTTTACGGTTTAATTTTTAGTGAAAGTTCTTACTTTCAACTAGCTACTTTTTTCCCGCCTGAGGGTGGTTACTCAACCTTATTTCATGGTAAGGTGGTTGATATGTTTTACTTCCCGATATTACAGGGAATATATCCAGACTGGCTTCCGTTTTGGGCCGGTGAAGAATTTATATTTTTCCGGCCAGTTTTTAACATTGCCGATTCTGCCATTTCTATAGGCGTAATATTTATCCTGATTTATCAGAAAAGATACTTTAAGGAAGAAAAAAAGGAACAGCAATATCCGCATAGCGAAATTATTGAAGAGTAAATCAATAGTAGTAAACGATATACCATTGCTAAAAATTCTGTCAATCTAATTATGGATTAAGCAGAAAGTTTACATCTTACCTAAAATTACACACCTTAACATTTATTAAAATGAGATTATTACTAACTATTTCTTTTATAAGCCTTTTTTGTTTTACAGCATTTTCTCAAAACCTGGATTCACGCCGTAAAATTGAAGTGACCGGATCAGCGGAAGCTGAAGTTACCCCGGATATAATTTATATTGGTATATCTCTTAAAGAATATTTTAAGGATAATAGCAACCGCAAGAAAGTAGAAATTGAAGAACTCGAACGCCAGTTGCAAAAGGCGGTTCTCGACGCTGGTATTGCTAAAGAAAATTTTACAATAAATAACATCTCCAGCTATACTGACTACTGGAACAAAAAAAAAGACCCCAATTTTTTTGCTTCAAAACAATATAAAATTAAGGTAGCAGACTTAACAAAACTTAACCAGATTTTTTCTGGTGTGGATTCAAAAGGTATTTCCTATACCAATATAGAAGGTTACGATTATTCTAAAATGGAATCATTGAAAAAAGATCTAAAAATAAAAGCTTTATTGGCCGCTAAAGATAAAGCCACATATTTAACTGCTGCAATTGGTCAGAAGGTTGGCGCACCCATAGAAATTCAGGAGATTAACAACGAATATTATCCGCAGCCTATGTATAGAGCCAATACCATGGTTAAAGCCGATGGAATGACGGCTGATGCGGAAATAATGCCCGAAATAGATTTTAAAAAGATTAAACTAAATTACCAGATGAGAACCGTTTTTGAGGTTAACTAAATAATTTGCGTTCGATCTAGCTCTGTTATTTACCCATGATCTTTTTGATTTGGTGTAAATACCTACAGCGCATTTTTCTTAAAAAAAACTCCTGAGTGAACAAGATTAACGTAACACAGGCGCCCGTTAACTCCAAAATCAGGTGGGTAGAACGAATTTCGTATTTGATGGATGAGCAATTTCGCATCCCAGGTACTAATTTTAGATTTGGCTTAGATCCCATCATAAACCTCATACCTGTATTGGGTGATATTTCTGGCTTTGCCGTTTCCGCAACTTTGGTAGCAACCATGGCAAAGCATGGGGCAAGTGGAAAAATATTGGCTCTAATGATTTTAAATATAGTACTCGATTCAACAATTGGTGCTATACCATTGATCGGTCAAATATTTGATTTTACATTTAAAGCCAATACCAGAAATATAAAGCTTTTAAAAGCTCATTACATAGAAGGAAAATATAAAGGCAGCGGCAAAGGACTAATTGCAACTATACTAATAGTTTTATTTTTCCTGATATTATTACTGCTATTCCTGCTATTTAAACTTACTGAATGGCTGTTCAGCTATTTATAAGCCACCTGTATAATTAGCGGTTACAAAACGCCTAGGATACGAAGTTATTTTTAATGCTTCCTGAAAAAATTATTGGAGTAGATTTTTTAGCAGGCTTTATATCTAAATTAATATAAACTTCTGTATCATCTATACCGCATGCCATCTGCATGGGTTCTCGTGTGATTTTAAAGTAAGTATCATAACCTACAGGCATATTTTCCATCCTTGGCTTAACTTTAACGGGAGTTAAAGTAATACCAATAAAAGCATCAGCTTTTGAAAGGATTTGAGTTTGAGCGAGGCAATAAGTATAACCTCGTTCAATTAAAAAACCAAGTAAATGTGGAGTTAAAACTGTTTTCATAGCGGTTTGGATTATAGGGTGATTGACAACTAAGATATATATATTATTTCTGTTACGCAGAGAGTATAAATACGGAAAATGCTTAAAATTTAATAATTATTTTAAGCTAACACTCTAAAGGTAAATGTTTTAGTTGTTTAGATGTTCAGAGCCTTTAAATAGGCTTATATCCAATCAAAAGCAATTAATTAATAATCCCAGTTCTAAATGCAAACATGATTAGTGCTGCAGAATTAGGAACTTTTGTTTTATCAATTAAACTTTGCCTGTGGCCTTCAACGGTACGACGACTTGTAAAAAGCTTCTCAGCGATTTCATTGTTTGTTAAGCCACTTGCTATAAGTTTTAAAACTTCTAATTCTCTTTTGGTAAAATCATTAATTCCATCGAGGTTTATTGCTGCATGATTGGATAATTTGTCGAACATTCTTAGGCTTAGTTCAGAACAAATATATTTCTCACCCGTCATAACATGCTTTATGGCAAATATCAGTTCGTCCTTGCTTACGTTTTTTAATAAATAACCGTTTGCGCCACAACTGATAGATTCAAATACGTGTTTTTCCTGGTCAGACATTGACAGGATAATAATTTTCAAATCTTTAAAGTTTAATCTTAATTGTGTGATGAGTTCCCCTCCCGTCATCCCGGGCATGTTATAATCCGCAACAATTAAGTTTACTTCGTTTGTTTTTTGCAAAAATTGAACGGCCTGCGTTCCATTGGCAGCTTCGCCAATTACGTTTATGTTGGGTTCGGAATCCAACAAAGATTTTATTCCATTTCTAACTAAGTTATGGTCTTCTGCTAATAATACATTTATCAACATTGATTATTTAGTAATTGTTAAGGCAGATAAGCTTTTAATGTAGCAGTATAATTAAACGATCAATATCTGCTAATTGAAAAGATAATGCATTTGTATTTTTGCCTGATTAGTTAGGATTTGTAATGCATTTATAAAATGCATGATCACATTAACGAAAAGTACATGAAAGGTAGGAAGAATACTTAAGGATGATTTAATACATTTTAAATATACATTATTTACCAAAACCAAAAAGGAAATAATTTAACTACGTTAATTGATGTAATCAAAAATGGTATAAGGTACTAGTGCAGCAGGTATTTTTATACCATTTTCAGTCTGGTTATTTTCTAATAGAGATGCAACTATCCGGGGTAACGCCAGGGCGCTTCCATTCAACGTATGTGCAAGCCGCGGTTTTTCTCCTTCTCCCTTATAACGAAGCTTTAGCCTGTTACTTTGATAATTTTCAAAGTTAGATACAGATGATACTTCCAGCCATCGGGCCTGGGCCGCACACCATACTTCCATATCGTATGTTTTTGCAGAAGTAAAACTCATATCACCACTGCATAAACTAAGAACCCGATACGGCAGCTCTAATAATTTCAACAAGGATTGTACATAAGCACTCATTTCTTCAAGAACCTGATATGATCTTTCGGGATGAACGATCTGAACAACCTCAACTTTATCAAACTGATGCAATCTGTTTAAACCTCTTACATGAGCTCCATAAGAGCCTGCTTCTCTGCGAAAGCATGGGGTGTATGCACAATTTTTAACTGGTAATTCGTCTTTCTTTAGAATTACATCCCTGTATAAGTTTGTAACAGGTACTTCAGCAGTGGGTATTAAATATAGGTTATCTATTCCAATATGATACATCTGTCCTTCTTTATCAGGCAACTGCCCCGTCCCAAACCCAGAAGCCTCATTAACAACAATTGGAGGTTGTATCTCCCGGTAGCCGGCAAGTTCTGCCTGATCTAAAAAAAAATTAATGAGCGCCCTTTGCAGTTTTGCTCCTTTACCTTTGTAAACAGGAAAGCCCGCACCGGCAATTTTATTTCCTAACTCAAAATCTATAATATCATACTTTACACCCAGTTCCCAATGTGGAAGTGCGTTATCAGGTAGTGCAGGGATTTGTCCGTGTTCAAAAACCGTCACATTATTATCCGGGTTTATCCCAAAAGGTACAGATTGATGCGGGAGATTTGGAAGCTGAAGAAGTATGGTCTGAAGTTTTCCTTCTAAGTTTGCCAATTTATCCGCAAGAAGTTTTGTTTGTTCCTTAACGGCCGAAGTTTTTACTTTTAAGGCCTCTGCTTGTTCTTTCAATCCCTGTCTCATTAATTCGCCGATTTGCCTTGCGCCCAAATTTGATTCCGAAACAATTTTTTCTAATTCTATTTGTGTTAATCTTCTATCCTCATCAAGGCCGATCAAACTATCCACTAATTCCGGTTGTTTAAACCCTTTAAATTTTAAACGTTCTAAAACCTTCTCCCTATTTTCGCGGATATAACTAACTTGCAGCATTTGATTTTTGATTTTTTGACAAAGATATAAACAGTTGCAAGTTTTGAGTTGTAAGTTTTAAGCTGGAGGCCGGGATAGTTGATACGAAATTGATTTCGATGTAAAAATATTATCGATGTAATCTCCCAATGAAGCACTTAGATCAGTTGACTACCCAAGCATTCCGACCTTTTACCGGTAAACTTGAAACGAAAGCATGGCTGAAATAAGCAAAAAGTGCGAAAACCTGCTTTTCAAATAAATTTGACAGATTATTTTAGAAAAGCAGGGCTTCAGCTTTTAATTAACGGCAGCCCCGCTATTCACTTTAGCTCATTCGTACCTCATGGGGCTAACGTTCCTATCGGGTTTAATTGATTCCGGTCAGTCGCTCTTAACAAAGGATTCCTAGCCATAGCCATTAAATAGATAATTCAATTAATTATAACCTGAAACTAAAATCCATAACCCAAGCCAAAACTTCAACTTAAATGAGCGGTAAACTTTACCTCGTACCAACTCCAATCGGTAATTTGGAGGATATAACATTGCGAGCTATCAGAATTTTGAAAGAAGTAGATCTGATCCTTGCTGAAGATACACGTACCAGCGCCCCACTTTTAAAACATTTTAACATTGATAAAAAAGTGTTTTCGCATCATCAGCATAATGAACATCAATCTGTAACCGAAATAGTTCGTTTTTTAAATGAAGGCCAAAATGTTGCCCTAATTTCTGATGCCGGAACACCTGGTATTTCTGATCCGGGTTTTTTACTGGTCCGCGAAGCCATAAAAAATAATGTGATGGTTGAATGCCTTCCCGGTGCCACTGCTTTTGTTCCTGCTTTGGTAAACTCAGGTCTTTCTGCCGATAGATTTACATTTGAAGGATTTCTTCCTGTAAAAAAAGGACGGCAAACACGGCTTAAAAGTCTTATTACCGAACCCAGAACAATGATTTTTTACGAATCTCCCCATCGCTTGCTAAAAACTCTTGAAGAATTTAGTGAATATTTTGGCCATGAGCGTGAAGCCTCTGTATCGCGGGAGCTAACAAAACTTTTTGAAGAAACAATAAGAGGAACTTTATTTTCAATTAAATTACATTTTGAAACACACACATTAAAAGGAGAATTTGTAATTTGTGTAGAAGGTAAGGTTAAGGAGCAAAAAACCAGTAGTAGTAAAAAGCAATCACTTAACAACTAATTCGCTAACAAAAAACCAAAAAAACAACAAATGGAACAATATATTTCTGATGATCAGGATCCGAGAACCGCGGAGAAAGTTATGGGGAAACTTAGAGACCTGCTTACCTCGGGCGAAGCAATCGTTTATCTTGCCATCCAAAAAAAACCAGCGGTAACTCTTATCCCGGATTGTATTGCGGTTAGCACCAAACGTTTATTCTTTTGTTTGCCCGGCAACCTGGGACTTACAACCAACTACGTTACTTTTACATGGGAAGAGATAAAGGAAGTTTCATTTAAGGAGGAATTCTTTGGGAGTAAATTTATAGCAGTGCCTCAAAGAGGTGAAAACGTAACTGTAGATTATATTCCGAAAGTACAGGCACGTAAGTTATACCAATTTTGTAATGAGCAGCTTGAAAAGCAGAAAGAGCTTTTCAAAAATCATACTTTTGATGATAGAAAACCTTTTCAGGTTGTTGATAGTCTTACAGAAGATACTTCGTACACTGAAATTGAAGAAGAACTTATTCCTTTTATCTCACCTAAAAAAGAACATTTAGCAACGGATGATGACGAGTTAACTTTAAAGTTAGTAAGATTAAAATTACTTTTTCAAAAACAATTGATTTCTCAACAGGAATATGAAGCTAAAAAGTCTGATATATTAACACAACTATAAAATTTTAGTGAAAAATAATTACCTTTTAGCACTTTCAAGTGCTTTTTTATTGTGGCTTGCCTGGCCACCAACCCCCTTTACTTCTTTTCTACTTTTAATAGCATTAGTTCCATTACTGATAGCTGTTGAAAATATTATTTATAGCAACGCTTTTAAAAAAAAATCACTTAAGGTATTTAAAATTGCCTTTTTATGCTTTTTTATCTGGAACACAGCTTGTATCTACTGGATATTTAATTCACTGAACGCAGTGATGCCGGTTTGGACGGCAGCTATCATTTCAATTATTCCTTTTGGCCTTGGATCTTTGTTAATGACTATCTCTTTTTGGCTTTATTACCAAATGCGTAAAGTTAGCAGACGCTGGTGGAGTTATGCCGCTTTGGTTTGTTTTTGGATAGGATACGAATATTTGCATCAATCCTGGGACCTTGCTTTTCCCTGGATGAACCTCGGCAACGGCTTTGCCCGCGATCATTATCTGGTACAATGGTATGAATATACGGGTGTATATGGTGGTACTTATTGGGTGCTAATGTCAAACATACTTTTATTTGAAACTTATCTTGCATAC
Source organism: Pedobacter sp. (assembly GCA_014378705.1). Lineage (GTDB taxonomy): Bacteria > Bacteroidota > Bacteroidia > Sphingobacteriales > Sphingobacteriaceae > Daejeonella. Next base: position 11,356 of record JACMND010000043.1, read on the forward strand.
AAATCGGCGAAAGCAAAAAAAGATCTTGAAATTAAAAATTACAAGCTTGTGCAGCTTTTAGCAAGATTTGCTCTACATATAGCGGTTCCTGTTTTACTCTCTTTTTACATGTATTACAGCAACTCAGAAAAAATAAATCCGTCCAATGTAGTTGTCGTTCAGCCAAATATTGATCCCTATGCCAAGTTTGGTACCATGCCCGTATTTAAACAAATTGAAGTGCTGATCAGGTTGTCTGATTCGTTAGGAAAAGCAAATACCGAATATTTTATATGGCCGGAAACGGCTATTTCAAAAGATACCGACGAAGAAAGTATACGGCAAGAATCGAATTACCTAGACGTTAAACGGTTTCTAAATAAGTACAAAAATGGAAATGTAATCACAGGAATAGAAAGTTATGCTATTTATAAATCAGCTAAAACTAGTACTGCCCGCTTAGATGAAAGAAGTGGTAACTATTTTGATGTTTTTAACGCAGCTATCCAAATAGAAAATTCCCCTAAAATTCAGTTTTACCATAAATCTAAACTCGTTCCGGGTGTAGAGCAAATTCCTTTTTCCGGTTCATTGTCCTTTATTAAACCATTTTTCCAGGATTTCGGCGGTTCAGCCGGAAGTTATGGCAAACAAGCTCATCCATCTGTTTTTTATTCTCAAAATGGAATTGGGGCTGCCCCGGTAATTTGTTATGAATCAATTTGGGGAGAATACGTATCAGATTATGTTCAGCAGGGCGCTCAGTTTATTACCATTATTACAAATGATGCCTGGTGGGGGAACACCTCCGGCAAGGACCAGCATCTTCAATACGCAAAGTTAAGAGCCATAGAGACCCGTAGATGGGTGGCTCGGTCTGCAAACACCGGCATTTCGGCTTTTATTAATCAACGGGGTGACATTGTGCAACAATCCGGATGGTGGCAAACTACGGCGCTTAGCGCAGATATTAATTTAAATGATGATCAGACCTTTTATGTGAAACACAAGGATTATATCGCCTTCGTGGGGTGTTTAGGAAGTTTTGGCTTCGGGCTATTTTTATTATACGTTTTGTTCGTAGATAAAAAACAAAATGGGTTAAAACATCAGGATTCTAAAATTCCGGTAGTCTGAAAATTCGGTTTCTTACCCTAAATATTTACCGACAATGGGCATTCTTCGTCCGCTGCCAAAAGCTTTTGGTGATACGCGTAAAATTGGAGGGGTTTGCTTTCTTTTAAATTCAGCACTATTTACCATTTTTAAAATATTTCTTACCATTTCTTTATCAAAACCCTGAGCAATAATAGATTCTGAACTTTTTTTCAACTCAATGTATTGATAAAGGATTTTATCTAAAATATCGTATTCCGGCAGAGAGTCTGAGTCTTTCTGGCCTGGTCTTAACTCGGCTGAGGGCGGTTTACTAATTGTATTTATGGGAATAATTTCATGATCCCTGTTAATATACTCAGCCAGCTTATAACATTGCGTTTTGTAAACATCCCCTAAAACACCTACCGCACCGGCCATGTCACCATAAAGGGTACCATAACCAACGGCGCATTCGCTTTTGTTGGATGTGTTTAGTAAAATGTAGCCAAATTTGTTTGACATGGCCATTACTACAATCGCCCGGCAACGTGCCTGTATGTTTTCTTCGGCAATATTAAACGGCAAATCTTTAAACACCGGTTTCATCATCCTTTCAAAAGTTATTGCTGCTTCTTTTATCGGAATAACTTCATGCTTACAGCCCAAATTATTAACCAGATCTGAGGCATCTTTTAAAGAGTGATCTGTTGAGTATTCTGAAGGCATTAAAACAGCCATTACATTTTCGGCACCTAAAGCTTTAGCCGCCAAAGCGCAGACCAACGCAGAGTCAATTCCGCCGGATAAGCCCAATACAGCTTTACTGAACCCTGATTTAAAAAAATAATCTTTAATGCCCATCACAAGCGCATCGTGGATCTGCTTAATATCATTTTGCTGATCGTGTAAAACAGGAGCGTAATGTTGAATCTTCCCACCCGAAAACTCATACACTTTTATTTCTTCGGCAAAATAAGCCATTTCATCAAGAAGCTGACCTTCACGGTCGAAAACCAATGATCCGCCATCGAAAATAATTTCAGTTTGGGCACCTACCTGATTTACATAAAGCAGTGGAAGATCATATTTGCGGCAATTGTCACCCAGAATCAGTATTCGTTCTTCGTCATGATTGTAGTTAAAAGGCGAAGCAGCAATGTTGATCATCAATACCGGATTTTCATGAATGAGTATGTCCATGGGGCTTTCCAGATACATGGTATTGTCATTAATGTTCCAAAGATCTTCACAAATAGTTAAAGCTATTTTCTGGCCCTTAAAATCGATACATTTAAAATCAACTGCCGGTTCAAAATACCTGTACTCATCAAAAACATCATAATTGGGTAGTAATGCTTTATGAATTTTTTGTCTGATTTCTCCGTTTTCGATAAAATAAGCAGAATTATAAAGATCCTTTCCCTGTACTTTAGGATTAACGGTGGGCAAGCCGATAATACAGGCTATGCCAGTACAAGCTTTGGCAATTTTTTCTGCGGATTGCTTACAAAGTTCAATAAATTCAGTAAACTCTAGAAAGTCGGCAGCCGGATATCCACAAACAGATAGTTCGGCAAAAACAATTAAATCTACACCCTTCTGCCGGGCATCTTTAATGGCGCCGATGATTTTATCCGTGTTTGATTCAAAATTTCCAATGTGAAAGTTAAGCTGGGCAAGTGCAATTTTCATTTAGGTATAAGGTTGAGTTGTGAAGGATGAAGGTTGAGCAGATAGCTGATTACTGATACCTAAAAAAATACCCCCAGATTTAATACGATACAGGAGTTCTTGGCTTTTCTTACACCGTTAAAAATATCAGAAAATCCGTTGCTATATGAAACACCTGTAAGTATATTCATATTTTGCCCTGCCATCCATTCTACCCCTCCGCCTATTAACAAACCAGCTCTAAAAGTATTTATGTTATTGCCTATGTCTACATTATTAACGTCAGCAGTTGTAGAGTTAGAATACATGATATTCTGTTTACTACTGATTTTTACACCTGTATTTAAGCCAAACTGCCCATAATACCGCTGGTTGTTAATTTCTTTGCTCTTCAGTTTAAGCGTTAACGGAACCTCAAGATATTGTAATTTATAAATAGAATTACCCGAACTTGTTGTTGCGCTGGTGGTAAACTGCTCTTTAGATTTAGCATTTAAGGTGCTTACCGTTAGTGCTGTAGAAAAGTAATAATTATCAGAGAATGGAAAATCACCCAAAATTCCGTAGGCAAAACCAGTTCGTAAACCGTCACCTTTAATTACAGGCATCTGACCCGTTGGGGCACTAAGCCAGCCAAATGTTGGCGAAATTGTAAATCCAAGTTGGGTTTTTCTTTTTTCGTTATTTTGGGCAATTAACAAAATTGGACTTAATGTTAAAAAAAAGATAATTATTTTAGTTTTCATAAATTAACTAAATAGGAAGGTTATTTATTTATGTTGCGAACCATAGTGCACCGTTTTACTTTTGAACACAATAATGAATATTAAAAGATTACCCCAAATTTACTTGATTTTTTTTACATCCCTTTTTTGGCTGTCGTGCAAAAACGAAAAAAAAATGAATGTAGACCGTGTAAAGATGAATATTTCAATAGAACGTTTTGATAAGCAGCTTTCTTCTTTAAATCCAGACAAATTATCAACTGAACTTCCAAAACTAAAGCAAATTTACGGGCATTTTTTTACTGATTACATGGAAAATATTCTGGAGGTAGGCCCTGTAAATGACACATCCTATTACAAGCAGTTAAGAACAGTTCTGAAAAATAAAGATTTTAAAGAGCTTACATTAGAAGTAAACCGAAAATTTCCGAACACTGAAGAACAAAAGTCAGAGCTTACCAATGCCTTTAAACAGATTAAATATTATTATCCTAAATTAATTGTACCCCGTGTGATCACCTTTGTTTCAGGTTTCGCATTGCAAACGCCGGTTGGCAATGATTATATCGGTATTGGTTTAGATATGTTTTTAGGCAAGGATTCTAAATTTTATCCGGCATTGGTTCAAAGTATACCGCAATATATTTCCCGGCGGTTTACCCCCGAAAACATAACACCCCGAATTATTGAAGGCTTTACCAGGGAAGAACTTTTTTTGGACAAGGAAACTGACCGTTCATTACTTGCTAAAATGGTTTATAATGGAAAAATCATGTATTTCATGAAAGTTTCTTTGCCGGAAGTTGCGGATAGTTTAATTGTAGGATACTCAACCGGTCAAATGGAATGGGCTGAAACAAACCAGCCTGGTGTTTGGGCGTATTTTCTTGAAAACAATTTATTGTATGAAACCGATTATAAAAGGATCCAAAAATATTTGACAGATGCGCCTTTTACCCCTGGTTTGGGAGAAGACTCTAAATCTGCACCAAAACTTGGTATTTTTATAGGATGGCAGATCGTTAAAAAATACATGGAACGCAATCCAGAAACCTCCTTACAGTTATTAATGAAAGAAACTGATGCGCAAAAAATTCTGACTGAATCGAAATACAAACCCCGGTAAATTTCAAATTTTGTTATCCGTTTTCCAACACCCAAACAAGTAACTAAAAGTACTGTTAGGCTTATGTCCGTGATCGGTCTTATTATATCTACCATGTTAAAGATTACGGTTTGTTTTACCCATAATCCTTCAACAAATCATGAAAACCTTAAACTTAACCGCTTATTGTGCGATCGTAAAAAAACAGATCATTTTCCCCGCTTTAGCAATTTTGGCTATATCGGCTTGTAACAATCCATCCCGTGAAACTACCATGTCAGACAGCATGAATAATGATCAAACGGCGATGAACGATATGGACACTTCTGCAAATACGGGAATGACATTAAAGCCTACCGGCACAAAACCGGAATGGGCACCATCCATAACAGCCCCAATGCAAACTGTGTTAGAAAAATTAGGCAGTTACAAAGATCCGGATCTGACAACCTTGTCTGCTACAGATGCCAGAAAACAACATTCACCTGCTGATGCGGTGATGGATTTGATAAAAGAAAATAACATTACAATCCCTGCTGCTACAGTGGACACAACCGGTAAAAATATCCCGGTAAACGGAGGAAATATTCATCTTAGAGTGTATACTCCCAAAACTGGTAACGGCCCATTTCCGATCATTGTTTATTATCACGGTGGCGGCTGGGTTATAGCAAACCTGGACACATATAATTCATCTGCGCAAGCTCTGGCAGAGCAAGCCGGTGCGGTTCTGGTTTCGGTAGCATACCGCCAAGCACCTGAATACAAATTTCCTACAGCTCATAATGATTCTTACGCAGCTTATGAATGGGTATTAAAAAATGCGGCCTCTATAAAAGGTGATCCAAAAAAAGTTGCTTTGGTTGGTGAAAGTGCTGGTGGCAACTTAGCTGCCTCTGTAAGCATGATGGCACGGGAAAAAGGTGCTGCCTTGCCCTTACATCAGGTTTTAATTTATCCAATAGCCGGCTATGATCTGAATACCGAATCATATAAAAAATACGCGGAAGCTAAGCCTCTCAATAAGCCTTTAATGGGGTGGTTTTTTGAAAATTATTTAAAGAGCCCTGTAGATGGTAAATCCCCAATGATTTCATTGGTAACTGCAAACTTAAAAGGGATGCCCGCAACTACCATAATTAATGCGGAACTTGACCCTTTATTTACTGAAGGCGGTATACTGTCAGATCAATTTAAAGCAGCAGGTGTTCCGGTAACCCGGAAAGTTTATGATGGTGTGACTCACGAATTTTTCGGGATGGCTGCGGTTTTGCCTCAGGCAAAAGAAGCTCAAGCACTAGCTGTTTCAGAACTTAAAAAAGCTTTTAATAAGTAATTATTCACTTTTCTTCAAAAATGCTGATGCCCCATTTCGATTTACGAAAGGACGTATCAGCATTTGTTAAAATCTATTTTAAAATATTCAGGACTGCTTTAATACTTATTACAATTCCAATTACAAATATGATATTGGATACAATGTCTATCAAAACCCAGTCGGTTACAAAGCGAAGCATAATACCGGCAAGTCCGACAATAATTCCTATGGTCATTAAACGATAGTGACTGGTTAAATTTGAATTAATCGTTTGTTCGCTTTTAGTGTATGTTTCTTTTACGTTTTCCATTGAAATGTTTATTTAAAAAAACGAATAGTCGCTTTTTGTTTTATGGTGAAGTTTGTTGTTAATTTTTTAAACCTGCTAAATTACAAATCTATTTTAATGCAATAAAGTTTATTTAGAATACAAAAATATCCTATACTGTTTCATACTCATTAATTTCAATTCTCCCGTCGGCAGCATCAAAAACCCACTTCCCGTTATGTAAAGAATCTGATATAGCCTTAACTTTTTTTACCAAAATTTTTCCCCCACCCATTTGAAATATTACACCGGGTCGCGGAGAAAAAGCCCTTACCCTACGATCCAATTCAAGTACGTTTTGAAGCAGGTCAAACTGGCATAATTCCTCTGGTACCTGACCATTGTACCCCACTTTAACTTTAGGATCCTCTTCAATAAATTCTGAAAGCTCGGTTAGCTTTAAAAACAATGGCAGGCATCTGGAAATATTCAAACTTATTTTATTGAATAAAGATTCTGAGGTTTCTCCCTCAGACAAGATTATTTTTTCTTTATGATATATTTTTCCCTGGTCAACCTTATCAGTCATCTGATGAATGGTTATACCTGAAAAGGATCTGTTATTGTAAACCGCCCATTTCCACGGGATCGGCCCCCGTTCTTCAGGTAATAATCCCCCATGACAATTTAAAGCTCCCATGTTAGCAAGAATTAACAGTTTTGCAGGGAATATCTGGTGGTAGCCTGCTACAATGATCCTGTTAATGGCAAAGTTTTGTAACCGCCTGATAAATTCTGGATCTTTAACTGATTCTGGTCTTAAAAAAGGTATGTTATTTCGTTCGCAAATATTCTCGCAAATTTTATGAAATTGTGATTTAAATGGGGGAAATATCACCACCCGGGGTAGAATTTGCTGTTCCTCCAACACGGCCAAACTATCACTAAGTAATTTATGGATACCGAAGAGTGCAACTTTCATCAAGACCGGACTTACATTAATTTACTTACCCATTACCCAAAGCTGCTGCACCGCTTACAATTTCAGTAAGTTCGGTTGTGATGGCAGCCTGACGAGCCTGGTTGTACGATAATTTTAAGGCTTTTAAAAGATCCCCGGCATTTTCAGTTGCCTTATCCATGGCCGTCATTCGGGCACCGTGTTCCGAAGCGTGGGAATCTAATATCGCTTTGTAAACTTGTAGTTTTATAGATTTTGGGATTAACTGTTCTACGATCTCTTCCTGATCCGGTTCAAAAATATAGTCGATCTGTTTTAAGGAATCAACCTCATTTACGATACGTGGTAAAGGTAAAAGTTGCTCAGTAGTCAGAATTTGTACCGCGGCATTTTTAAACTGGTTGTAAACCAAATCCACACGATCGTAATCACCATCAGCAAATCCCTTCATCACGCCTTCAATAATTTTTGACGCATTGTTAAAGGTTAAGTTGCTATACAGCTCGTTATTGTTGCCAATGACCTTGTAATTTCGCTTTTCGTAAAAGTCCTGAACTTTTTTGCCAATAGCTACAATCCTGATATTACCTTTTTGAAACTGACCAGAATACTTATCTGCAATCAGGTTATTGGTGGTTTTAATTACATTCATGTTAAACGCCCCGGCCAAACCCCGGTTTGAAGAAACGGCGATGATTAAAACTTTAACCGGCTCACGTTCCTGAATATAAGGTGAATTAGAATCTTCCAGGTTTGCTGAAAGATTGCCGAGCAGCTCCTTCATCTTACTTGCATACGGGCGCAACTGAACAATGGCACTTGTAGCCCTCTTCAGCTTGGCAGCCGAAACCATTTTCATGGCTTTGGTAATCTGCTGAGTTGAGCTTACGGAGGCGATACGGTTTCTTACTTCTTTTAAATTAGCCATTAGTCAGTGTGCAATTTTGATAATGTGCCGATGTGCAAATGTTTGTCCATCCCAACACAATTTGATTTCATTAAGTGCAACCTACATGTAAGAATGCTTAGAATTTACTCATTGGCATATCAGCACACTTGCACATTTAATACTTTCCCGCCAGTTCTTTGGCAACAGTTTCCATTGCATTGGTAATGCTATCATCCAGCTTCCCAGCTTTTAATCCAGTTAAGACCTCCGGATGACGTTGCTCCAAATGTTGTATATATTCTGCTTCAAATTCCTTAATCTTATTTACCGGAACGTTACGCATTAAATTTTTGGTACCTGCGTATAACACGGCCACTTGTTTTTCTACCGGAACCGGCGAAAATTGACCTTGTTTCAATAGTTCCACATTACGGGCGCCTTTGTCTAAAACTGATTTTGTAGCCGCGTCGAGGTCTGATCCGAACTTAGAAAAGGCTTCCAACTCGCGGTATTGAGCCTGATCTAATTTGAGTGTGCCGGCCACTTTCTTCATGGATTTGATTTGGGCGTTACCACCAACACGTGAAACCGAAATACCTACGTTAATAGCCGGACGAACACCTGCATTAAATAAATTTGATTCAAGAAAAATTTGTCCGTCGGTAATTGAAATAACGTTTGTTGGGATATATGCGGAAACGTCGCCAGCTTGTGTTTCAATAATTGGCAATGCCGTTAAAGAGCCACCACCTTTTACAAGATGCCTGATAGATTCCGGCAAATCATTCATGGCTTGTGCGATCTCATCATTGGAGTTAATCTTAGCGGCACGCTCTAACAAGCGACTATGCAAATAAAATACATCTCCCGGATAAGCCTCGCGACCCGGAGGACGCTTTAGCAATAAAGAAACTTCGCGATAAGCAACAGCTTGTTTTGAAAGATCATCGTAGATAATTAAAGCTGGTCTTCCTGTATCACGGAAAAACTCACCAATTGCCGCACCCGCAAAAGGAGCGTAAAATTGCATCGGGGCGGGATCAGCGGCCGAAGCGGCAACAATAACCGTGTAAGGCATTGCGCCTCTTTCTTCCAATGTTTTTACTATTTGAGCTACGGTCGAGTTTTTTTGCCCAATGGCCACGTAGATACAAAATACAGGCTGGCCTGCTTCGTAAAATTCTTTCTGGTTGATAATCGTGTCAATACACACTGCAGTTTTACCAGTCTGTCGGTCACCAATTACAAGTTCCCGCTGCCCACGGCCAATCGGTATCATGGCATCGATTGCTTTAATACCAGTTTGCAACGGCTCGGTTACCGGCTGACGGTAAATTACACCAGGAGCTTTACGCTCTAAAGGCATTTCATAAGTTTCACCTAAAATTGGACCTTTACCGTCCATCGGCTCACCTAAAGTATTTACAACGCGGCCCAGCATGCCATCACCTACCTTAATAGATCCTATTTTTTTGGTACGTTTTACAGTATCTCCTTCTTTAATCTCATCAAAGGCACCTAATAAAACCACACCTACGTTGTCTTCCTCAAGGTTTAAAACAATTCCCTGCAATCTGTTGCCAAATTCTACCAATTCGCCCGACTGCACTTTAGTTAAGCCGTAAACCCGTGCAATACCATCGCCTACCTGCAATACTGTACCAACTTCTTCAAGTTCTGCTTCAGATTTAAATCCAGATAATTGTTGTCTTAAAATCGCCGATACTTCATCTGGTCTTATCTCTACCATCGTTTTTATTTATGAGTATTTATTGTTGTAAATCTTTGTAATTCGTTCATTTGTTTATAGGGTCAGGCTTTTGATTTGAATTTACCGATGAAAAATCAGTAAAGTTTTATTCTTGAAACAGGATTATTTAACCAGAACTTTTTGTCTGTAATATTATTTAAATCTGCTCCTGCCATTCCTTTTTCTATTACCTAACCAACTTTCTGCATAAATTCTTTTCTCAATTTATTTAGCTGGCTTGAAATACTCGTATCAAATTGCTTATCACCAACTTTCAAAATAAAACCACCAATTAACAAGGGATCAATTTTAGTCGTTAATATTATTTCCCCATGAGTGGCCTGTTTAATTACCATCTCTACTTCCTTTAAATTTTCCTTACTAATAGGTGCAGCAGTAGTAACGGTTGCTTTAACTATATTTTTACGAACATTGTATTCGTTAATAAACTCTTTAGCTGTTTCAAATAATATTGCCGAACGTCCCTTTCTCACAACGATAGTAAAAAAAGATATGATCATCGGGTGAAGCCTGGGCCCGAAAAGTTGATTTAAGATCCCGGATTTTTTATCTGGTCCAAGAATCGGATTTTTTAAAACAGCTTTCAGTGTCGGGTTCTCACGAAGCGTACGTAAAAAAAATTCAATATCTGCTTTCACAGCTTCTAAAGCGTTTTGCTCTACAGCCAGATCTATTAAAGACTTTGCGTACCGTGATGCTACTTGTATTTCAGACATGTTTGTAAATATGCAAGGGTGTGCAGCCTCTGCGCCTTTAGTTCAATTTCACTTCTTTAAGCAGGTCACTTACTAATGCATCCTGCTTGTTTTGATCTTCAAATTGCTTTCGCAAAATTTTCTCTGCTATTTGTACAGATAACGACGCTACCTGGCTTTTAACTTCGGCCATGGCCGCAAGTTTTTGATTATCAATTTCTATTCTGGCCTTTTCTATCATCTTTGCCCCTTCGGTTTGAGCAGCAGATTTGGCATCGCTCACAATCTGATCTTTTAGCTCTTTTGCTTCTTTTAAAATCAGATCCCGCTCAATACGGGCTTGTTTTAAAAGCTGCTCGTTTTCATTTGTAAGCTTGGCCATTTCATTTTTGGCCATTTCAGCTTTCGCCAAAGCATCTTCAATAGAGCGTTCACGCTCATCCAAAGCTTTTATAATAGGTTTCCATGCATATTTACTCAGCAAAAAGAATAGAATGAGGAAAGCTACTGTAGACCAGATCAATAATCCTGGATCAGGACTTACTAACGGGTTTAATGCTAACAACATATATATATGTTTAAAATTTTTAGATAATGTAAAAATGCGCTGTTACCAATCGCAACAGCGCATTTATTAACCTACGTTACCAGTTCCTAAGAACGCTACAACCACACCAAACAGGGCTACCGCCTCAACAAATGCTGCCGCGATTAACATAGCTGTCTGAATTTTAGATGCCGCTTCTGGCTGACGGGCCATACCTTCCATGGCTTTTCCACCAATTTGTCCAATACCGATACCAGCTCCTATTGCAGCTAATCCGGCACCAATTCCAGCGATACTTCCAACGATCATAATTTTAATTTTAATATATATGTAAACTAATTGAATTCTATTAATGTTCGGCGTGTTCTTCAACCGCCATACCAATAAATAAAGCAGATAAGATTGTAAAAATAAACGCCTGTATAAATCCCACTACCAACTCAATCACACTTATAAATATTACGAATGGAATTGCGATACCAGCTACAAAGACGTTTTTAAGTATAAATATTAAAGAAATTAAGCTTAGAATCAAAATGTGTCCGGCAGTAATATTGGCAAACAGTCGGATCATTAGTGCGATAGGTTTGGTAAACAATCCGATGATCTCGACAGGGATCATCAGCGGGTATAACCACCATGGAACATGCGGGGTAAAAACGTGGCCCCAATAGTTTTTGTTGCCATTAATTGTGGTTAATACAAAGGTACATAGTGCCAGCATCATCGTAACGGCAATGTTTCCGGTTAGGTTTGCGCCACCAGGAAAAAATGGAATTAATCCCATCAGGTTGTTTAACCACACAAAGAAAAACACGGTCAGTAAATACGGCATAAACGCCGCATAACGATAACCCAATTGAGGTCGGGCGATGTCATCCCTAACAAAAAGAATAATTGGTTCTAACACAGATTGCAAACCTTTAGGAGCTTTACCAACCCGTATTCTATAAGCTTTAGCCACGCTAATAAATACTATCAGTAAAATGATAATGGAAATAAAAAGAGAAACAACATTTTTAGTGATAGAAATGTCAAATGGAAGAGCGTTAACCACTGAATTGCTTTGATCAAATTCAATATATTCACCGTGCTCATTTGGATTCTCTGAAGCATAAAGAAACTTTCCGTGATAATTTACAAACCTCAATCCATTTTCAATAAAAACAGTTTTGCCATGCTCATCCTTATCATGTTTGTTGTATAAAAATGTTACCAAACCATTATTTGTCACTAAAATTACCGGCAATGGGAGAGATACTTTATGATCATCGTGACCCCAGAAAAGCCACTCATGTGAATCAGCAATGTGGTGCAAAATTGTTTGGGAAATGCTCTCCTTTTCTTCTCCTCCCGCGGTGTGTTTTATTTCGGTAGACGGAATAGAATCAACCGGGATAGCTTGCTGAGAAAAAACTTTTGGAAAAGCAATTAAGATTAAAACGGCAGATATTAGGGCAACCGCTGATTTTTTTAAATTGAAAAGATGCCTTAAATCCATTTATTTCGATGATATTACTTTGTATTTTGGTTGCGCAAGTTACGTAACAAACAATAAATTTCAAATACCGTATTGAAGAAATAGAGATAAAAAAAATTGGACATAAATTTAATCGGTTCAACCTTAAAATTTATGATATAAATAAGGGCGATAATCATACTCAACAGGAAGCGAAGCGTCATCCCTCCTAACAATGCATAACCTGATGCTTTATTGCTTATTCGCATCATGGCAAAAGCACTTAAAACAATTATAAGTGTTAAACCTGAAAAAAAACTAAATAATACCCAAAACTTAGGAACGAGTAACTCATTTTGCGGAACAAAATATTCAACTGCTAACGGAAATATGCCCAGGGCAATTAAAAAAATAATGAAAAATTTAAAAAACAGTTTTAGGCTCAATCTTTTAGTTGTCTGATGGTTTGGTAAATAGAGGCAACAACACCGATAACACAAGCTAAAGCGGTTACCCATTGAACCTGATGCTGGTAATATTTATCGATCTGAAACCCTATAAAAGCAGAAAGTCCTATAATGGCCATCATTTGAAAAGCCACGCCCGTAAATTTTACATAACTTGTTAAAGCTTTTTTTTCATCTTTCAAATCGTTGTGCGGGTTCTCAGGTTTTTGATTTTCCATATTTGTTTGCCCCAGCAAAAATATTAATATTTAATAACCGGTTGACCCCGGTAAACAGCATTTTAATATAAATTATAACCTCAAAACAATAGTTTTAGCCTTAAATTGTAACTAAGAACAGCAAAGCTAAACTTAAATTGAAATACTATATTTACGATGCTTGAATTTGCCCGGGATAAAATATTTTTGCACTTATATTGTTTATACCATTCAAAAGACTTCAATTGAAATCTAATTATATAGTAATTTATCTTTGTTATTTACTAATTGCGATTTTCCAGATTTCAGGCTGTATCACACCAAAAAATACAGTTACAAGTCGTGGAATGCAAAATTTGACTGCCCGTTATAACATTCTTTACAACGCCAGGGAAATACTCAAAGAAAGCGAACAGAATATCAGTTTATCTCATCAGGATAATTATGATGTATTGCTGGATGTTTACGAAGAACCAAATGAACAAATTTCTCAACCTGAATTAAAAAAGCTTGATGAAGCAATTTTAAAGGCAAATTCTATCATTAATGATAAGGTTCAAAGTAAGTATGTTGACGATGCTTATTTTATAATTGCCAAAGCAAACTTTTTAAAATCTAACTTTTACAATGCCACGGAATTTTTTACTTACATATATGGCTCCTATCCAAAACAAACCGAATTAAGGCAACTTTCTTTAGTTTTTAAAGCACGGTCGCTTATCAATTCGGAACGTTTTAATGATGCTAAATCTGTTTTAGATACCGCATTCAAATATGTAAATACCAAAAGTAAATCAGTAGCCGGTTTGTATGCAACCAGCGCCCAACTGGCTCTGTATGGACACCAGGATGAACGAGCAGCGGAAATGCTTGAAAAGGCCGTCAGCTTCTCCGGTAAAGGCCAGCATAAAATACGCTGGATATTTCTTCTGGCCCAGCTTCAGGAATTAAATGGAAACTTAACTGCCGCACAAAAAAATTATGCACAGGTTATTAAAAGCAATGCACCATTTGAGATGGCTTTTAACGCGACCTTAAACAGGCTAAGTATAAAAGATAAGCAGGAAGGCCGTAGTTTAAACCGGGACGAGCAACTGCTTTCTTTATTAAAGGACGATAATAATGTTAGTTTTTCTGATCAGGTATATTTTGAGATCGCAAAACTCCATGCCGATAAAGGTGAATTGGAGGTGGCCCTCAAAAATTATAAAACATCACTAAGGAAAAGTTCAGGTAACGATAACCAAAAAGGCCTTGCCTATCGTGCGATTGGGGATATCTATTTTAAACAAAAAAAGTATGAACAATCAAAAGCTTTTTATGACAGCAGCCTTGCTTCACTTTCACCGCAACATCGTGATTTTGATCTGATCAGAAAAAAAGCCGGCAGTATGTCGCTTTTATCCGACCGTTTGTTGATAATTGACCGTGAAGACACGTTGCAAATGCTGGCTAAACTACCTGAGGCAGAACGTAAAAAACGGATTGATCTACTGGCAATAAACCAGGCGCAAAATTTTTCAGGTCAAACAACCAATCCCTCAACTAGTTTGGTGCAACAAACGGCACTTCAAAATACGAGTTCAGACAAATTTTACTTCAATAATAGGGTAGCTTTAAGCCAGGGATTGGCTGAATTTAAACGTATTTGGGGTAACCGCAAACTTGAGGACAACTGGCGCCGCAGCCAACGGTCGGCAATTGATATAGCCAACAGTAATTTAAATGGTTTCGGGCTAAACGCTGCCGACAATCCTGATGTAGCTTCAATCGATAGCCTTAACACAAAAACATCCTTAAATACCGGCATCCTACCTGAAACACCAGAATTGATGGAAGCGTCTAATGGGCGAATTATAGCAGCTTATTATGATATAGGCAATTATTACCGGGAAGAGTTAAACGACGAAGAAGAAGCTATTAAAACTTATGAATTGATGTTAAACCGGTTTCCGGAGAATAATCTAAAACTTCCTGTGTATTATAATCTGTATCGGCTTTACGCGATGAAAGATCCAAAAAAATCTCTGGAGTATAAAAATATCCTCTTAAATCAATTTCCTGAATCTCCGTTCGCAAAAGTGATTAACAATCCTGAATATAATAGAATGAGTGATGATAAGGAGCTTGAATTAAATAATCGCTACAATGAATTATACGATCAATATGTCGCTAAAAATTATCCGGAAGTTTTAAAGCAGGCAGAAGAAATAAACCAAAAATACAATGACAATAAGCTTTCACCCCAATTGGCCTACCTGCGTGCCCTTGCCATAGGACATACTCAAAAATTAAACGTATTAGATAGCGTGTTTAGAAATATAGTAAGAGATTATTCAGCTGATATTCTTATTGTACCCCTCATAAAACAACATTTAGCTTACATAGATTCAAATAAATTAGCCATGCAAAGCCGTACATTCGCACTGGTTGATCAGGATCCAAATGAAGAGGTTTTTGTTGAAGAGCCAGCCATTGAACCAGTTTTAAAAAGCGCATTGGTTTCTACTACACCTGCGGATAATAAGCAGGTAGACAACAATATTATTACCGCTACAGAAAACAAAACCACAGTTCCGGCAGGTAGTTCACCTGTTGAAAACGGTTTATTCTCAATGACAGAATCCGCTGAATACTACTATATAATCAATGTAATGGACCCTTCTGTTAATCTAAGCTCATCAAGGTTTGGGGTAGGACAATTTAACCGTGCAAATTTTTCTGGAGAAGGAATTAAACATCAGTTAAAATCGGTTAACAACCAAAATCAGTTGATATTTGTAGGTGTGTTTAAAAGCAATCAGTCTGCTTTAGATTACTCTTTAAGTATCAATCAGGTTATGAAAGAAATAATGAAAATACCCGTTGATAAGTACAACACGTTTTACATCAGCAAACAAAACCTGGAGAAATTATCAGACCGGTTAATGATCAATAAGTATTTAGAATTTTACCGGTTAAATTTAAACCTGGGTCAATAAAAAATATGAACAATAAGTTATCCAATCAAGACTTAAATCACTATACCATTGGCTTTTGGAAATGGATCTTAGGAATAATTTCTTTAGGTGCAATTATTATTTTTAGCATTGGATTAGGCCTCTTTGGCACCTTGCCTTCTTTCCGCGACCTTGAAAACCCAAAAAGCAACCAGGCTTCAGAAGTTATATCAGATGACAATGTTGTTTTAGGGACGTATTACATTCAAAACCGCACAAATGTACGTTATGATGAGCTTTCGCCTAACGTAATCAATGCGCTGATCGCTACTGAAGACAAGCGTTTTTATAATCATTCCGGGATAGACTTTAAGAGAAGTTTTGCCATTCTGTTTAAAAACCTGATGGGTAAAAAAGAAGGTGCCAGCACGATCACTCAACAACTGGCCTTAAATCTATTTTCCAAAGAAGGCCGGGCTAAAAATATTGTTAAGCGGATCATTCAAAAATTGCAGGAACTTATCCTTGCTGTTAAGCTTGAAAGACAATATACCAAAGAAGAAATAATTACCATGTATCTTAATACAGTGGATTTTGGATCATACAATACATACGGTATAAAATCTGCTGCCAGAACTTATTTTAATACAACTCCTGATAAGCTTGAACCTCAACAGGCAGCTATTTTAATAGGAATGTTAAAAGGCCCTTCTTTTTACAATCCCCTCAGAAATCCAGAAAGGGCTCTTGGACGCCGAAATACGGTTCTTACCAATATGGAAAACGCAGATTATTTAAGTGAAGAAGAATCAGCACGTTTACAAGAGTTGCCACTAAAACTTTCATTTAGTGCCTCGGATCATAACGATGGATCGGCTGCCTATTTTCGTGCGGTCTTAAAAAAAGATATTCAAAAAACATTTCAACAAAACTCAATCAATAAAGCCGACGGATCGCCCTATGACCTTGACAGGGATGGATTAAAAATCTACACAACGATCAATTCCAGAATGCAGAACTATGCAGAAAAGGCGCAGCGTGTATATCTAAAAGATCTTCAGAGACAGTTTAATGTACAGTTTCGTGGCCGCGATCCTTTTAAAACGCCTGAAGCAAAAGGACTGATTGAGCAAGGAATGAAACGCTCAGACCGTTATCATCAGCTTAAAACGGATGGAAAATCAGATGAAGAAATTAAAGCTGATTTTGCGAAACCAGTTAGGATGACCATTTTTAGTTGGCGTGGAGAAATTGATACGTTGATGAAACCTATTGATTCTATAAGGTATTATAAAATGATTTTACGAAACGCCGTTATGTCAATGGAACCGCAAACAGGTTATGTTAGGGCATGGGTTGGCGGAACAAATTTTGAATATTTTAAGTACGATCAGGTCAAGATCGGAACACGACAGGTGGGCTCAACAGCTAAACCATTTACATATGCTGCCGCCATCAATGCTGGTTTTTCACCTTGCTACACCGTTCCCAATGAACCCATTACAATTGATGGCTGGACTCCTCGTGCACATAAACCGTTAATAGGATACCTGACCCTGAAAAAAGCTTTGGCAAATTCTCAAAATTATGTAACGGCCAGAATGATGTTTGAAGTTGGAGCGACGGCGGTTTCTACTTTAACAAAAAACATGGGCATAACCACTAAAGTTCCTGCTTTACCGTCCATTTGCCTCGGTACTTTTGACGCCTCGGTTTATGACATGGTGGGCGCTTACTCCACGTTTGTAAATCAGGGCGTTTGGACCGAACCGCTTTACCTTCTTCGCATAGAAGATAAAAACGGAAACGTAATATATGAACGAAAGCCAAAGGTTAAAGTCGCCCTTAATCCGCAAACTGCTTACGTTATGACCAATATGCTGAAAGCCGTGGTAACAGATGGAACCGGAAGACGCCTGCGTGGGAAGTATAATATGCAAAACCCAATAGGCGGTAAGACTGGAACAACGCAGGATAATTCTGATGGCTGGTTTATTGGCATAACCCCACAATTGGTTACCGGTGTTTGGACCGGGGCTGAAGACCGTGCCATCCACTTTGCTTCTACGGATCAGGGTGAAGGCGCAAATTCGGCTTTGCCCATCTTTGCGCTGTACATGAAAAGTGTTTATGCAGACAAATCTTTAATTTATACCAAGGGTGATTTTGAGGTGCCAAAGGGTGGTGTAAATGTTATCCTTGATTGCGGCGCATACCAAAAGCAGGAATCCGGGCAAACAGAAGTGGACGAGAAACTGGGGTTTTAGGAAGAGGGCGAATTTGAGGTAACAGATGTAAGCTATCAGTAAGGGAATTAATTTATTACCATCCGATCTCAAAATTCAGACATCAAACCCAGCACTTTACCTGACACCTCCTACTTATAATGGAAAAATTTGATTATCGAGCTGCGCTGCAAAAAATTCCGGGCAAACCCGGTGTTTACCAATTTTATGATGCATTAGGAGAATTAATTTATATCGGAAAGGCCAAGAACCTAAGAAATCGTGTTGGTTCCTATTTCAATAAAGACAATCAGCAGGTAAACGCCAAAACAAGGGTCTTAGTAAGTAAAATTACAGACATTAATTTTACTATTGTGGATACAGAAATTGATGCCTGGCTGTTGGAAAATAGCCTTATTAAAAAGCATCAACCTCGTTACAACGTTCTTTTAAAAGATGATAAAACTTACCCCTGGATACTGATTAAAAACGAACGATTTCCCAGAATTTACTGGACACGAAATTTGGTTAAAGACGGAACAATTTATTTTGGGCCTTATGCTTCGGTAAGCATGATGCACGTGATATTGGGAATGGTTAAAGAAATTTATCCTTTAAGAACTTGTAACTTGCCACTAACACCTGCGAATATAGAATCCGGAAAATTCAGGGTTTGCCTGGAATACCAGATCGGTAATTGCAAAGGCCCGTGTGAAGGATACCAAAACGAAATAGACTATCATCACAATATTGAGGAGATAAAGGACATTTTGAACGGAAAAACCGGAGCTATCATCAGGAAGCTAAAAAACGAGATTCATCAATCTGTTTCTGACCTAAACTTTGAACTGGCACACCGTCTTAAAAGAAAGTATGATTTGCTTGAAAGATACCAAAGTAAATCAACCATAGTTAATTCTTCTATTTCTGATGTAGACGTTTTTACAATCACCACAGATGAAAAGCATGCTTTCGTAAATTATCTCAAAGTAATTAACGGAACAGTGATAACCACTCAAACTATTGAACTTAAAAAACGGGTAGAAGAAAGCGATGCTGATTTATTAACCATCGCTATTTCTGAATTTAGAACAAGGTTTAACAGTACTTCAAGGGAAATAATCATTCCGTTTGAGCTTGACTGGGAAGAAACAGGCATTAAATTTACGGTTCCTAAATTAGGTGAAAAGAAAAAACTTCTGGAATTATCTCAGAAAAATGCAGCGTTTTTTAAAAGGGAAAAATTAGACCAGTACGAGAAACTAAACCCGGAAGTAAGAACAGAACGACTTCTAAACCTGATGATGAAAGATTTGCGCTTAACACAACTTCCTCGTCATATTGAGTGTTTTGATAATTCTAACTTTCAGGGAAAATTTCCGGTTTCTGCCGTAGTTGTTTTTAAGGACGGAAAACCATCTAAAAAAGATTATCGCCACTTTAATGTGAAGACTGTTGAGGGCCCGGATGATTTTGCGACCATGGAAGAAGCTGTACACAGAAGATACAGGCGTATGCTTGAAGAAGGTGAAACTTTGCCCCAGCTTATCGTAATTGATGGCGGAAAAGGCCAGTTGTCTTCCGCTATAAAAAGCCTTACACTTTTGGGTATTGAAACACAGGTAGCCATCATTGGAATTGCCAAGCGGCTTGAAGAGATTTATTATCCAAACGACCCATATCCGATGTACCTGGACAAAAAATCAGAAACATTAAAAATTATTCAGCAATTACGGGATGAGGCACATCGTTTTGGAATAACTTTTCATCGCCTGAAGCGAAATAAAGCTACTTTATCTACAGAGTTAGAAAGCATTCCGGGAGTTGGGCGTACCTCTGCCGACAAATTGCTTAGAAAGTTTAAGTCAGTTAAAAATATTAAAATAGCTTCTCAACCTGAACTATTGGAAGTGCTTAACTTAAAGCAAACCCTTGCACTTATGGCTTACTTTAACAATAACCCTCAATAGAAACTTATAATACCTCATATTAAATTAGTTGCATATAAAGCAACTTTTTAATTCATCATTCGTATAAATCCTCAAACGCTGCAAGGATAGATTACAAGTCATTACTTGTAATACACGACTGAAAATACTACATGGGAATTTCTACCAGTTCATGTACTGCATACACTACTATTTACAGGTTTCCCTGCGGGATAAGTATGCGAAAAGTCTGGGCTGCTCTCCAATTTTTGTGCATTGCATTTTTCCTACTAACTGCCGGGCAACACGAGTTAAAAGCACAGTGTAATAACGCCATTACTTCAGGGAATTTTTCATCTATACCTCCTGGGCAGTATACCTCAATTGGTAGTTACACTTCTGCAATAGCTTCTGATTTCATAAGTATTGTTAACAATAACGGTAGTGTTGGCGCACATATCAAAAGAACGCTAAACTATTCCCTTAAACAAACGATATACAACCTAAAATCGGCTACACCTTATACACTTTCATTTGATTATAGCTTATTGGATAATTGCCACGCATCTGCTCAAACCTCTTTTAGGGTTGAAGTTTTTAACGGAGCAACAAGTATAGGTATAACAGATATCAATGCCACAAACGGAGGCGGTGCTTCTACGGGTGTAGTCAACTTTACCACACCACCTGTAACCGGTGTGATATCCATTGTATTTACTGACCCTAATTCCAACAAACCATCCTGCGGAGCAGTAATCGATAATTTATTTATTCTTTCTCCTTTCGAAGTTACTTCTGCACATACAAACGTTTCGTGCTTTAACCAAAGCAATGGTAGTTTCACCATATCCGGAACCGGGGGTGCAGGCGCATATTCAGGTACCTATTCTTTTAACGGAAACCCGCTGGTTAGTTTTACGGTTAGCAACGGATCAGGAACTGTAAATAATTTAGCCGCCGGAAGTTACGAGGTTACACTTAGGGATGCCAATGGTTGTCCCCAAGTAAAAACAATTGTCATTACTCAGCCTACAGCTTTAACAATTACAGGTACAAAAACCGATGTTACCTGTGCTGGCTTTAACAATGGAACAATTAACTTAAATATTTCAGGCGGAACAGCTCCATTTAACTACATGTGGAACGATGGTGCCACTACTCAAAATGTTACTAATCTAAGTACAGGCCCGCATAGTGTAACTGTTACAGATGCCAAAGGCTGCTCTGCAAATTATTCTGTCAATATTTTCCAACCTACTGCCGTTACCGTTTTATCTTCGTTTTCTAACCCAACATGTTTTGGCAGTGCAGATGGCTCTATAAATTTATCTGTTTCTGGCGGTACGGCTCCTTATAGCTATAGCTGGTCCAACGGATCAACTTTAAAAAACCAAACAGGACTTGCAGCTGCGTCATACACCGTTACTGTTACAGATGCCAGAGGTTGTACAAATATCCAAAATATAACTTTGACATCTCCACCGGCCATGTTACTTTCTACATCTGTAATTAATGTGCTTTGCAGTGGCAATAACTCTGGTAGTATTGACCTTATCGTTTCTGGAGGCACCGCACCTTATAGTTATAACTGGTCGAATGGAAGCACTGTACAGGATCTGACAAATTTAATAGCGGGAACTTATAGTGTTACTGTAACGGATAATAAAAATTGCACTTCAGTATTAACTGTGGCAATTTCACAACCTTCACCGGTCACAATCAATTATGCGTTAACAAATGTAAGTTGCGCTGGCAATAACAATGGATCTATTTTATTGACGCCGACCGGAGGTACAGGAACTTATTCATATTTGTGGAATACAGGAGCAACAACGAATAATCTTAGCGGTTTAGCTTCCGGATCTTACAGTGTTACAGTATCAGATCAAAACGGGTGTACTGCGGTAACAACAATTTCTATATCCCAACCAATTGCTATTTCTTTATCCGCAACGCAAACAAATATTAAATGTTTTGGAAGCAGTACAGGGGCCATTAATTTAACCGTAAGCGGCGGAACTGCTCCTTTCTCTTATTTATGGAATAACATTTCAACCGGCTATTCTTCAACTACTGAAGATATATCATCCTTGCCGGCTGGCACCTACGCAGTAACTGTTACAGATTTAAACGGATGTACTTCTTCCATAAGTGTAACGCTTACACAAATTCCTGCGATAACATTAAGCAGCACGGTAACCAATGTTTCCTGTTTCGGCAACAATACCGGAGCAATCAATCTATCTGTTTCAGGCGGACAATCTCCTTATGCTTACGTGTGGACGAATACAAGTTCAACCAGTCAGGATCTGAGTAACCTTTTGGCTGGCAATTACACGGTTACGGTTACAGACGCTAACGGATGTATAGCTATTTTACCACATACAGTAACCCAGCCTGCGGCCGCGTTAAATATCTCCGGCACAAAAACCAATGTTTTATGTTTTGGCAGCAATACCGGTAGTGTCAACATCACACCGTCTGGTGGAACAGCACCATATACTTACAGTTGGTCTAATGGTAGATATACTCAGGATATAACTAATCTTTTAGCCGGTAGTTACACCGTTACCGTTACCGATGCGAAAGGATGTGTTAAAACCAAAACCTATACAATAACCCAGCCCGCTCAAATATTACTGACTTTTAGTTCCACAAATCCAATTTGCGTTGGAAGCAATAATGGCTCTATCACTATAAATACTCCAACCGGCGGCAGTGCGCCATACAGTTACAGCTGGGTAAAGGATGGTGTTGGTATATCTTCTCCAGATTTAAATGCTTTAACAGCAGGGGTTTACCAGCTTACAGTTACAGATCAAAACGGTTGTTCTGTTATTCATAGTATTGTTTTAAATGATCCGGTTCCCATATTAATAGATGTAAGACAAATAGATATTATTTGTGAAGGAAGTGATCCGGCGGCTAGTATCAGTATAGACATTAGTGGAGGTACGGCACCTTACACTAAAGTTTATACAAATATAGACGCTACTACATCTTTATTAACTGTTACAGACTTTTTTGGCTGTGAAAAAACTATCGTGGTGCCCTATTCCGTAATACCAGCCATTACAATTAACGCAGAACATGAGGACGTAAAATGCTACGGGGATAATACAGGTTCAATAAGCATTTCTGTAAGTGGGGGTAACGCACCTTATACTTATGTATGGTCTGATGATCCTTCACTAAATGTTTCCAATAGAAATAACTTATTTTCCGGAACGTATACCATTAACATAGTAGATAATTCAGGTTGCGAATTAAGATCACTGATTGTAAATATTATACAGCCCCCGGCTCCTTTAATTATTACCCAAACTGCTTTCCAAAATATTACCTGCCCGGAAGGTTCTGATGGATCTATATCTGTTGATGTTACTGGAGGTACCTCTAATTATACTTATTTATGGTCCAATGGTGCCAGCACAAAAAACATCTCGAACCTGTTAGCCGGTAGTTATACTTTAACCGTTACCGATGCATTTTTATGTCAGAAGAGTTTCACTTTTGAAATTACTGCACCGGAGCCAATTATAATAACATCTACTACAAATAATATTGATTGTTTTAACGGAAACGATGGCTCCATAAACCTTAGTGTTGTCGGCGGTAGCGGAATGTATACGTACACTTGGCAGGACCTCCCTTCAGGTCCCTACAACTTAAGCACCCGCAGTGGTTTAAAAGCAGGTATTTACAACATAACCATAACAGATCAGTCAGGTTGTAAGGCTTACCAATCAATAACCTTAATTGAACCGCCTGCATTAACCCTTTCATCTTCCAAGCAGGATGTGGATTGTTTTGGAGATGCGAGCGGATCTGCAACCATTGAAATAGTTGGTGGGACAGCACCATATACGTATAATGGAAGTGCCGTCACCGGAGATATCATCCTGTCAAACCTTGCTGCTGGTACCTTTTCAATAACCGTCCGTGACGCTAATGGTTGCGAGGCAATCATAAATATAAATATTAGTCAGCCGGTTAAAGCAATGGATTTTACCGCTGTGGTTACGAATGTAAAATGTTCAGGAGATAGTAACGGATCAATTAATGTTAATGGAAATGGAGGAACAGCACCATACACATATAGCTGGTCAAATGGTTCCACCACGCCAAACTTAAACAGTATGCCGGCCGGAACCTATTCAGTTGTAATAACTGATTTAAAAGGTTGCTTATTTTCAATCAACAATATTATAATAACTCAACCTACACTGCCATTAACCGGTTCAACCATAATAACGGAGGTACTTTGTTACGGAGCGAACACTGGCAGTATTGATCTTTCAGTAACCGGAGGGACTACTCCTTACCGGTATATTTGGTCAAGCGGTCAGCAAACTCAGGATATTATAAATCTTCCTGCAGGAATTTATGAGGTAACTATCATAGATGCCAATAATTGCCGGGTTGTTCAATCCCTAAGTGTAGCTCAGCCTAACGCACCAATAAGTGTAAGCACATCCGTATCCAATGTTCTATGTTTTGGAGGTGCAACAGGTTCCGTTACTGTTTCTTCATCAGGAGGTACAGGCCCTTATATTGTCAGATGGTCCACAGGTGAAGAAACACCAACCCGAACTAACCTTTCAGCAGGCATTTACATGGGTCAGGTAATCGATGCGAATGGTTGCAGCTCCGCATTTACAGTAAGAATTAACGAGCCGGGGATTCTATCAGTTAACATCAATTCTACAGAAAATTTATGTGCCGGTAACAATACTGCCTCGGCGGATGCTTTAGTTACCGGTGGAACAGCACCGTATAGTTACGCATGGTCTAACGGCGAAACTACCTCAGGCATCAGTAACCTGTTAGCTGGAAGTTATTCAGTTACAGTTACAGATGCTAACAACTGTGTTTCTTCTTCAGCAACGTTAATTATTACTGATCCGGCACCAATCGCAATATCGATTTCTCAAACAGATATCAATTGTTATGGCAACAATTCAGGTGCGATTTCAATTAGTGTAACCGGCGGATCAGGGTCTTATTTTTATGAATGGTCCAACGGTTCAACCGCACAAAATATAAGTAGCCTTGCTGCGGGAACTTATTCAGTAACCGTTTTTGATACCAACGGATGTACTAAATTAAGCGGGGTAATTACGTTAATTCAGCCCGCTGCCCCTTTATTGCTTACCGCGATTAAACAAAATGTAAATTGTTACAACGGATCAGACGGATCAATTTCATTAACTGCTTCAGGAGGAACGGCAGCATACACTTTCCTTTGGGCCGATGGTAATACATCTCCAAACAGAACAGGTTTAGCTTACGGACTATATTCTGTGGTAGTTACTGATGCTTCCGGGTGTACGTATCCATTAAATGTTCAAATTTACCAACCGAACCCCCTTGTAGTAAGTTTTAACAAATCAGATGCTTCCTGTTTTGGAGAAAGTACAGGCTTTATTCAATTAAATGTTTCCGGCGGAAGCCCTTCGTATACTTACTCATGGAAGAAAGATGCCTCAGCAATCACCAATCCTGATCTTAATGCTTTATCGGCAGGAGTTTATGAAGTTACCGTTACAGATTCAAAAAATTGTAATTCTGTCATCACAACGATAACTATCGGCCAACCGGCTGCTGCTCTTTCAATAATTCTTACAAAAGTAAAAGACGTAAGTTGTAATGGTGCCTCAGATGGAGAATTAAGCATTAACACGCTCGGCGGAACGGCAGCATATTCTTATACCTGGACAAAAAACGGAATCGCAATCGTTGAGCCTGCTTCTAATTCTCTTTCCGCCGGAACATATACGGTTACTGTTACTGATATAAATGGTTGTTCAAATACATCAGCATCACTAATTATCAGTGAACCGGCTGTGTTAGTTGCTTCCGCATCATCCGGCCAAATAGTATGTAATGGAAATACGACTACAGTAACCGCTTCTGCTGTTGGAGGAACTGCATCTTACTTATATCGTATCGATGGTGGGGTTTATCAGTCCTCCGCCTTATTTTCGGGAATATCGGCAGGTGCGCATACCATTACTGCTAAAGACCAGAATGGCTGTACAGCCTCATATACTTTTGTTATCCAGGAACCAGAAATCCTTCAGCTTTCCATCACTACAATTCCCATCCTTTGCAATGGCGTAGAAGGAGCAACAAGTATTGTTGTTGGCATTTTGGGAGGAACTGCACCTTATAACGTAGATCGTACATTAATATCCGGTACCACGTATCTCATTACCGTTACAGATGCCAATGGTTGCATTAAAAGTGAAAATGTAGATATTACTGAACCTTCACCGATGGTTGTAGAGGTTTCTCAAAAAAATATTAGTTGTGTCGGTGTTTTTGATGGCGAAATTAGCTTAATTGTAACCGGAGGAAGCCCCGCTTATTCCTATAGTTTAGACGGCGTAGATTTTTCTAATACAACCGGTTTATTTCAAAATCTGCCTTCCGGACATTACACAGTTACAGTTAAAGATATAAATGATTGCATTCTCCCAATAACGGTTACCATAACAAGTCCGCCAACAAATCTTGCCGTTACAATTAATCCGGTAGTTCCTATTACTTGTTTTGGTGGAACAACTTCTGCCACAGCTATTGCCTCAGGAGGAACAGAAGGAGCAGGATATTCCTATTCATGGGATACCTCTCCAGTTCAAACTTCCGCAACAATTACCGGGCTGACGGCTGGAAATTACAATGTTACAGTTACAGATGCCAATGGTTGTGTTGTTTCAAAACTCGTTACCATTAACCAACCAGATCAAATCATATTAATTAGTAAGGCAGTTACAGCACCAATCAATTGTTTTGGAGAAACAGCTACAGTAACCTTAAACGCTACTGGCGGTTCGGCGCCTTTGTTCTACACGTTTAATGGAATTACTAACAATACTGGCATATTTAACAATGTTTTGGCAGGCACTGCAAAACCCTTTAGCATAACTGACATAAATAATTGCACACCATTAACCGGAACTATTGATGTTTCTGAACCTGCTTTATTATTAGCAATATTAATGGATCAGACCGCTGTTTCCTGTTTTGGAGACGGAGCCGGATCTGTATCGATAGCAGGAGCCAACGGTACTGCACCCTATTCTTACAGCATTGATGGAACAACTTTCCAGGCAAGCGGGACTTTTACTGCACTGCCTGCCGGAAGCTATACCTTTACCGTGAAAGATGCCAACGGTTGTACCGTTACACAAAACGTAAGCATTGCCGGTCCGACGGCCGCTTTAGCTTCTTCCGTTGCAACTCAAACTCCGGTCGTGTGCTTTGGCGATGGTTCGGGTTCTGTAACCCTGGC
>JACMND010000044.1 GCA_014378705.1 Pedobacter sp.
AAGGAAGTGGCAATTGCTTATGATATGATTCATCCGAATGCATCTGAAAAAACTACGGTTAGATCTTTATTTATCATTGGGCCGGATAAAAAAATCAAGCTTATTATATCTTACCCAGCATCAACCGGAAGAAATTTTACTGAAATTTTACGAGTGATTGATTCCTTGCAATTAACTGCTTATCACAGTGTGGCAACTCCTGCAGATTGGAAAGATGGCGAAGACGTGGTAGTGATTCCTGCAATTAAAACGGAAGATATTCCGGCTAAATTTCCAAAAGGATTTACAGAAGTGAAACCGTATTTAAGGATGACTCCACAGCCAAATAAATAATAGTAAAGCTACACCTTTTTGGGCTATTTATTTTTGTGAATATTATATATATTTGATATAAGTACATTTTGTTTTTATTTACTGCCTAATTATCAGGAATATACATCAGGTAAAGTAACTTATAATAGTATTATTTATGAAAACTGGAAAAGTAAAATGGTTTAACAACCAAAAAGGTTATGGTTTTATTGTTCAAGATGATGGCAAGGATATTTTTGTACACTTTAAAGATGTAGCCGGGGGAGTTGATGCATTAAAGGACAACGATAATGTAGAATATGAAGTGGAAGATGGGCGTAAAGGATTGCAGGCAATAAAGGTTAAAAAAGTTTAAAAACAGTTTCCAGAATATATTAACCCGTTTCATCCACATGAAGCGGGTTTTATTTTTTAATGGAATACTATCTGGTTATTTATATTTGAGGAATTTTAAAGAGTTTAAGAGGCTTGAATTTAAAACGAACTGAAATTCATTGAATGGGAAAACCGAAGGTATTAATTACAGGTGCAAGCCGAGGTCTTGGTTTGGCAATTGCGAAAGCTTTGGATACGCATTATACATTGATATTGCATGCCACTAAAGAGGAAAATATTATTTGGAAGGGTGCCGATAATTATGTGTTGTGTGCTGATTTATCAAGCAGCGAGGGCATAGCAGATTTGTGCAAGCGCTTGAAACAAAATCATGGCGATGACCTATATGGTGTGATCAATAATGCAGGAATTGCTTTAGATAAATCGTTGATATTTCAACCAGAGAAGGATATTGATGCCATGTTAAACATCAATTTGAAAGCGCCAATTTTAATTTGTAAAACGGCCATGAAAATATTTAATCTCAAAAAAGCAGGGGTAATTATAAACATCAGTTCGGTTGTTGGCGAAACCGGTAATGCTTTTCAATCAGTATATGCCGCTACGAAAGCAGGATTAGTGGCACTTTCAAAATCATTAGCAAAAGAAGCCGCTGCATTAAATGGTGAGCATAAAATTCGGGTTTTAAGCGTTTCACCAGGTTTTATTAAAACTGCTATGACAGATACCATCCCGGAAACGGAAATGAATAAGTATTTACTGATGATCCCCTCTAAACGTTTAGGCGAAGTGGAAGAAATAGCAGAAACAATCGCTTTTTTGCTTTCAGACAAGGCTTCTTACATTAATGGGACGAATATTAGTGTAAACGGAGGACTTTTTTAGTGAGCTCTCAGCTATGAGCCATCAGCAATCAGCCCTTGAATGGCGACAATTAATAACTGGAGCAATCAGCTATGAGCTATCATCAACCTGCGT
>JACMND010000045.1 GCA_014378705.1 Pedobacter sp.
AAGCTTAAGGTAAGTCAGAGGCAAATAATATACGCCGGTTAATTAGAAATGAAGTTGAGATTTATGTACTAAAAGAAAACGGCGATTTATGTTGAGAGGAAGCCAGCTTCACGGATAATAACTGGATACGATTAATAGTATATAGGGAAATTTCAATAAAATTTTTAGGCATTTTTATATGAAACAAACTGCCAATTAGTTAAACTGTTTTTTAAATAGTTGACCTCATAATTTGCACCGTCTGCCGTAAATGCAAATGATAAAACTAATATAGTTATGTCTTTGGGGATAAATTTAGGCATGATTGAATCGGCAATAAACCGAACTTGCTCTGGAGTATGTTTCAGCATTGTTATTTAAGGGAAAAAACTGTTTTAATTAAGGGAGAATAATTGCTATTAAAGCCGGTAATTATTAATAGCTGAACCAATCTGATTTACTTCCTCGTCTTCTTCAAAACGAGGCAACTCAGTTAAATCATCTAATTTTAACCAGCGTTCGGTGTCTTTTTGAATTTTAACAAATTCAATGCCCTCTTTAAAAACGGTGTAAATATCATCCTCCTCCGGAAATATTGAATATATGGTTCCGTTAACTGTGATGTCAAAAGGTTCCAGCATTTTAAAAATGATTATTTTAATCGGCAGTAATTACCCCACACCCAATTCTGCTTCCTGAATTGCCTGAAGGTTGCGTGGTATAATCATCAACACCTGAATGAACAATTATTGAACGGTTAAGGATGTTTGTTTTATCATCACCACCGATTGTCCAGCGGTTACTGCTTAGTTTTATACGACCTTCTCCTTTTGAATTGAGATTAATATTACCAATATCGCCTGAATGATATTGGGCAGATCCCCATTTTCCGTGACTTTCCTGGGTAGGGTTCCAATGGCCGTGAGCACCTTTACCAGAATCACTGCAATCCCCATGCTCATGCAAATGAACCGCAACACTTTTATTTGCCATAACAGGAAAAGATAGTTGGAGTTCAAGTTCTACAGATCCATCTCTTTTATTTCTAAATTCGGCTCTGCCCTTACCCGCAGTGTCTGCTTTGGTAGAACTAACATCTGCATGTGCTTTTAAACCACCATTTGTATTATTAGAAGCAGTTTGTGAGGCTACTGAAGTTGAATCCTCAGTTTGGGAAGCCATTCTTTTACTGCTGCAGGATGTTGACAAAGCAATAAAAATTAGCAGAATTCCGGCGTGTACAAATTTACCTAATCTCATGATTTTAGTTTTTATTAAAACTACAACTAAATTAGCTACTGAAAGTTTAAGAATTCGTTTTTAAATGAAATTAACAATAAAGAATGATTTCTCTAATTTCTCTATGTAAAATATCATCAAAAAATAATATCTTTTTAAAAAATATATAGAAACTCAATTAAATAAAATGTCAAAAACTCAAAAAATACTGTTGCTCTTATTTGCTATATTTATCTGCATCCAATTTTTTCATTCCAAAGAAAATCTATCTGCGCAAGCGGTACCAAACGATTTATTTGTTCATTATAAGGCGCCTGATTCTGTAAAGCAACTGGTAAAAACGGCATGTTATGATTGCCATTCAAATAATACCACTTATCCCTGGTATTCACGCGTACAACCAGTAGCATGGTGGTTAAGTGACCATATTACGGATGGGAAGAGGAAATTGAATTTTAATGAATTTTCAACTTATGAACTTAAAAAAGCAGACCATAAAATGGAAGAAGTAATTGAAGTGCTGGAAAAGGAAGAAATGCCTCTAAAATCATATACCCTGATTCATGCAAATGCCAGGTTATCAGATGCGAAGCGAAAATCTATAACAACTTGGGCTAAGCAAGTTCGTACCCAAATACAAAACCCGCTTTAAAGCAAAAAACCTGTATATTAAATACAGGTTTTTTATAGCATTTATTCTAAATATTAAATATTTACAGCGCTTCAGAAACAACCTCGGTTACTTCCGGAACCATGCGCTTTAGTAAGTTTTCAATTCCGGCTTTTAAAGTGATTGTTGAAGATGGACAGCCACTGCATGATCCGCGTAGTTCAACCGTAACGATGCCTTCATTAAAAGAACGGTAACTAATCGCTCCGCCGTCTTGCTCTACAGCCGGACGTACGTAGTCATTTAATATTTGCTGAATTTTTATTTCTGTTTCAGTTCCCTCAAACTCCTCAGTTTTTTGCTCATGTTCTAGAATTTGCATTTCTGATTCTACGGCGCCTTTAACATATTCTTTCAACAAAGGCTCTATATCCGCCCAATCTGAATCTTCAGACTTTGTGATGGTAACAAAATTGCTTGCAAAAAAAACCCCGTTTACAAAATTAAATCTAAATAATTCCTTGGCAAAAGGTGATTTCTCCGCACTTTCTTTGTTAGGAAAATCTACACTATTATTGATTAGAAGCTTATTAACCAGAAACTTCATCGTTGCCGGATTCGGGGTACCCTCAGTATATACGGTGATATTTGTTGTAGCAGTACTCATGGTCTTAATGTATTAAAGTATGCGAAAGTAACTCTAAAATATAACTTATTTAGCTCGTAAAGTGTTTTTTACATGGTTCTGACTACCTATATGCCTATATAATTCCAGGGAGTAATTTCTTTTAATTCTAGTTTTACTGTAGGGCTAACGTTTAGTTTATCAATAAACGTGGAAATTGAATTTGCATCTATTCGTTCATTTTTACGTGTTAACTCTTTCAAAGCTTCGTACGGATTTGGATAGCCTTCGCGACGAAGTATAGTTTGAATTGCTTCAGCAACAACGGCCCAATTATTTTCCAAATCTTCGGTTATCGCTTCCTGGTTTAATAAAATCTTATTAAGTCCTTTAGTAGTCGATTTTATGGCGATGAGCGTATGCGCTAAAGGAACACCCATATTTCTTAAAACTGTAGAATCAGTAAGATCTCTTTGAAGTCGCGAAATTGGAAGTTTGGCGGCAAAATGTTCAAACAACGAATTGGCAATCCCTAAATTCCCCTCTGCATTTTCAAAATCAATTGGATTTACTTTATGCGGCATGGCCGATGAACCTATTTCTCCGGGTTTAATCTTTTGTTTAAAGTAATTCATCGAAATGTACGACCAGATATCCCGGTTTAAATCCATCAGAATATTATTAATTCTTTTTAAAGCGTCGCATTGAGCAGCAAAATTATCATAATGCTCAATTTGAGTAGTATACTGAGACCGGTTTAAACTCAAAGTAGTATTCACAAAATGATCAGCAAAATCTTTCCATTTTACGTCCGGATAAGCTGCCTTGTGGGCATTAAAATTGCCTGTAGCTCCACCGAATTTTGCAGAATATGGGATTGAGATGAGTTGATTTAACTGGGCGTTAATTCGTTCAGTGAAAACTTTAATTTCTTTTCCCAGCTTGGTAGGAGAGGCGGGCTGCCCATGAGTATGAGCCAGCATGGGAATCTCGGCCCAATCATTGGCTAATTTTTCTAATAAGGTTTTTAATTCGGCCAAAGCCGGATAATAAGATTTCGCCATTCCCAGCTTGAAAGAATAGGGGATAGCGGTATTATTTATATCCTGAGAAGTTAATCCGAAATGAATAAATTCTTTATATTCATTTAGCGAAAGCTTGCTGAATTCTTCCTTAATAAAGTATTCTACGGCTTTAACATCGTGATTGGTGGTTTGCTCAATCAATTTTATAGCCTTTGCATCGTCTTCGTTAAAGTTTTGAAATATCTGACGGAGCAATGAAAATTTTTGTTTGTCGAAATTTTTCAATTGTGGTAAAGGAAGTTCACATAAGGCGATAAAGTATTCAATTTCTACAAAAACCCTGAACTTGATCAGTGCAGATTCGGAAAAAAAATCAGAAAGTTCTATTGTCGTTTTATGATAGCGGCCGTCGATTGGAGAAATCGCGGTTAATGGAGTTAATTTCATGTTAAAGGTTTTGCGAAGTTACATTTTTAAGAAAACTTACAAACCTTAGATTTTTTGAATTGAAATGCCGCGTGCTTCCTGTTAAATAAATTAATTTTTAAAATCGGGAATTTGATAAAGATTGATGCGTTACTTATAAACAGCCAGGTTGCGCATATTAGGTGCGTTAATGATGGGAGAGGAATCCTTTTGCTTTTTAAGCCAAAATGATATAGCGGACAGAGTGTAAAGACACCCTAGTTTTTCTCTTTAACCATTTTAAAAAAAACCCCAGGTTAGATATTAAAAGCCTAATCATGAATTTTTGACTCAAGGAAAAATTAAAACTTTAATCTATCGCGAAAGCAAAAAGCACAGCAGAATTATTTACGTTGTTTTGCCCCATATTAATAAATGCGTATTCTCCTTTTGGTAATCTTTTGTCTACAACAATTTCATAATAAGTCCCCTTTATTTTTTTGAAGCTCAATGAATATTTAGAGTT
The DNA here is from genome assembly GCA_014378705.1 of Pedobacter sp. Taxonomy (GTDB): domain Bacteria; phylum Bacteroidota; class Bacteroidia; order Sphingobacteriales; family Sphingobacteriaceae; genus Daejeonella. The sequence goes on from JACMND010000045.1 coordinate 4,410, forward strand.
GCTTTTTTCTTTCTTAGAAAATGCCATCATTCCTCCCTGACTTTCTTGTAACACAATCTTTCTGTTACCATTTTTAATAGATGTTTGGTATAACGAAATTGTTTTGGCGGGGTCATTTAACATATCCATAATATCGCCCATGTTTCCCATGCCTTCACCCATGTTATTTTCGCCCATCATATTTGTGGTATCAACCTCCATACTTCCCTGAATATTTTTTTTGTTCGCATCCTCCTCATTTTTTGCATATCCCATCATAAACACAAATGTTAAATTATCTATTCCCTGGAAACGTACCGGAGATTTTGAACCCTCAATTTCATAACCTGATTGCGCACCTCCTAATCCTCCCATTTTTACTTTTGATTTTATCTCTGATGTTTCTTTTTCAAGACGAACCAGTTTGTTGTTATTGGTTTTATATCCATAAACCTCTTTGGTAAATTCAGGTTCAGGATATGTTAATTTGGTTTGTTGAGCCAGTAAAACCGTTGAGGTTGAACACAAAACAAGCATTAAAATGAAGATACGTTTCATTGCAATATATTTAAAGAAAGAATAAATTTTATAAGTGTAAAAGATCAAAAAACGAATTATTATTCATTATCATTTTTTTTCTTTTCTCTGCCTGTTTTTCCAAACCGCCATCCTACAGAAACCATAACCACGTTGTTTTTTGCATCGGCACTGGTAAAAGAAGGGCGCTGAAAACTTTGTATGTCTTTGTAAACTTTGTTTAAACTAACATTATACCGGGCACCAATAACTAACCCCATAATTGGATGAATTTCTGCACCCAGGGCATAACCGTAGTCAAACCTGTTGTATAGATCCAAAATTTTACCATAAGGATTTGCTCCTGCGCTACCCGTACCTCCAGTACTATCTACTTTCGCATTCAACAAAATGGCGGTTTGCGCCCCAAATTGTAACTGCACAAACCGCGTAATGTTAATCCCGACAAGTTGCGCCTGCATAAAATAATCAAGGTCTACGTTGCCCGTCTTGGTACTTGATTTATAATCATATCCCTGCCTGGAATAAAGCAGTTCTGTTCTTGAAGTAATTATTTTTTTAGAAGCTGGTGCCAAAAATATTCCGGCATGAAAGCCAGACCTTGTGCTGCTATTAATTTCTGAAGCTTTTGAAATCTGAGCAAAATTTACACCCGCTTTTATTCCTATCTGTGCGAATAAAGAGCAGGGTGTGATCACTAGCAGAAAAATAATTAATTTTTTCATGGAAGTTAATTTAGTGTTTGTGAATTTTTAAATAAGTGTTGCATATTAATCGGTTATTTTTTGCACCCATACTTTATAATAAAATCCCTGAATACCCCTTGGGCTTTCTAAAAGAATTTGTTCATCATCATTTGCAGTAAATTTTAAATATTGAGGCAGGGCAGCCTTGCCCATAAATGCCATGAGAGGTATTGTAGATAAATCAAATTTTCCTATAGCAGCGTTTTTTACACTCGGTGGAGGCGGACATATAAATCTATACCTTGTCATCTCTATTGGGTGAGGTATAAAAAACAGTTCAACAATCGGATGTGGATTGTCCGGCGGATTAGCAGGAGTGATCTTGATCTGCCTTGCGCCTATAACATGAAATAAACCTGTATTGGAATTCGGATTTAAAATAATATTTTGGCAGTTATCCGTCAGAATCTCCATTTGGTTTTGAATGTTTATTACTACCGGCCGGTTATTTTCTAACGACACCAAAAAACTTCCTTCATCCCGGTAGGTTCTAACGCCTCCCCAAGCCAATGGACTACCTCCGGACAGAATGCACAACATTTTTACTTCGTACGCATCACCGTATATGGAAATGTTGCTTACTAATTTTAGATTGTTAAACAGTCTTTCATTAATGTTAGTGGATGAACCTTGAAAATCTACAGAAACAGCTACGGGGTTTTGTGCCGGAATTTGTGCCGGTGCCTTATAAATTGCCGAGTAATCCTGGGAAGCAGAAACTGAACCGACTGTACTATTACCTCCGCGAATTCCGTTTACATTCCAAACAGGGGAATTTACTATTTCAGTTCCTAAAGGACTTAATTCATCATTATCTCCGCTAACTGACTGAGAGGAAACAAAAGTTATTTTCAATCTCAGGCTTCCGTTTATTTTTACCCGCGCTGAAGAAGGGTCAATTTTGGCTTTTAAATAATTAATGTAAGAGCTAAAATGTCGGATACCCGCGGTTAGTGTTTTGGCGGTGGTATCTGCTTTCATTTTATTAACAGACAACCACTGCCCGCCTTCATCCTGCATGGCGATGCCAAGCAATGAAGCTGAATTACCTTGTAATTCATCTTTTGTATAATAAAAAATTAATTGAAGAGGTTGCGGAAAATTAACTCCTGATGGTTCTATCAGGTAAGATTTTCCGTTACCGTTCGGGGCTAAATTAGTGGTAGGCTGAATACTGAAAGTAATTTTTTTTGATATCGCTCCCGGCGGAATCAGCAATCTTAATTTACCATCCGAAGAAGTAAAGCTGCCTCCTTCTTTTCCAATTTTCATTTCCGTTTTTTCTCCATCAGGTTTACCCAAAGCGGTTACAGCAGGAACTTTCGTAACTTGAGAAGCCGCTGTAGCTGAAATTAAGAATAAAACAAAAATCAAAATTTTATGCATCGTATAATTTTTACCAGCGATTAAAATTAATCACTGCTTTTCCAATCAATACCAAAAGCAAAAACCGTAAATTCTTTCAGCTCCATATTCTTCACCCAAACAAATCCATATTCACCAGCTTCCAAATTTTGCGAGAATTGGATCTTATAATTTTCACCAGAAATTTTCTTGACGCTAAAGCTGATCAGATTCCCTTTTTCTTCTTCCTTATTAATAACCAGTCCTTCTTTAGAACTTACAGTAACTTCTCTTTTTTGATCTACAGGTACAAACTGGTAGAATTTAATGTAGGATGTAAGGTCAATTACATCTCCGCTGGTTTTAATGAAAAAAACAATGTCATTTTTAGATGCGAAACGTATTTTGGATGACGGGTCAGCCATGCTTAAGAATTGCTTGGCTCCTTTTAAACCCAGAGTTTTCTTTTTGGTGATCATCAGGGCATCGGCATTTTCTAATTTAATAAGCTTGTTGCCGTCACGATCATAATAATAAGGCTGGTTAATAAACTCCGGAACAGGCAAAATAATTTCCCGCTTTAGGGCAGGTTTTACGGGCGATTTTTTTGAAGACTTTGTAACAGTTACGTGTTTAACAATGATCGTGTCATATCTGGGAACCTGTTTTTTTTTAGGATTATTCTGCGCCCCTGCATGAATACCAAAATGGCAAATAAAAAGGATCAGGCAGAATGTTAGTACAGCTGTGTTTTTATTCATCACAATCTTTTTACAATATAAACTTACAAGGGAAAGTGCTTTAGTACAATAGAACAAAAGTTATTGAGAAGGATTGAAGCTTTGACCCTTGAGCTATCAATCTTAAATTAATCAGGAATAAGCTTATGGCTAATAGTTTATATCTGTAGCTGAAAACTTACGGCTTATAGCCGGATTACTTATTATAAAATGCCTTATTAAGTGCTTCAGTACGATTCTGGACATGTAATTTTTCATAAATGTTATGAATGTGTTGACGTACTGTAGCGGTGCTGATCCCCAGTTTATCGCTGATTTCTTTGTATAAAAGGCCCTCTGATAGTAGCTCTAAAACTTCGTTCTCCCTTGCAGAAAGGAGATAGGAAGAAGCATTTGGTGCTGTCTTTATTTGAAGAGAGCTAACAAGTTTTCTTGCAATATTTGCACTCATGGGCGAGCCGCCGTTATGCAGTTCAATTAAAGACTCAATAATTTTTTGAGGAGATGATTTTTTAAGGAGATAACCCATTGCACCGGCTTTGAGCGCATCAAAAACCTGCTCATTATTTTCATAAACTGTAAACATCATAAATTGTGTACCTGTACATTTCCCCTTGATCAATTTAATACAGTCAATACCGTTCATGCCGGGCAGATTGATATCCATAATGACAATATCAACCAATAGAGAGACCAGGTTTTCAGAAGCGGATTCTGCATCAGCAAATGAAGCCACAACTTTAAAGCGTGCATCTGCGGAAATTATTTGCCTTAGTCCGGTACGTACTTCTTCCAGATCTTCTACTATCACAACGGTAATTGGCATCGGTACCATAAATATACCTGAAGAAGCTGTAAAAATTAATAGAACAAAAGTTATAAGGGAACTTCCATCTGAACTAAAGTTCCGTGATCATTTTTAATAAGGGCTTTACCGCCAATACTTTTAATCCGCTCCTGAATGTTCATCAGGCCATTACCAAACCTACGGATATGATTGAAGTCAATTCCCTTTCCATTATCTTGAATGGTAATTTTCAATTTTCTGCGAAAGTCAATTTTAACGGTAACCTGAGTTGCTTCTGCATGTTTAATTACGTTATGCAATGCCTCCTTTACTGATAAGAAAATATTACGCCTGATTTCCCCGCTTATAAATATTTCAGGCAAAAGAGGAGGTATAATAAAATCACATGAAATATTATTTGAGCAAAGATACTCTACCGTATAGGTCCTGGTAAATGCCATCAGATCAGCCAAAGAATCATTTTTTTCATTTAACGCCCAAACAATTTCCCCCATTTTATCTACCATCTCATCAGAATATTGTGCAATCTTATTTACTTCATCCGCAATACATATCTGTTTATCGGTTTTTAATTGTATAATCTGGCTTAAAAATTTTATTCTTGATAAACCTCCACCTAAGTCGTCATGCATATCTAAGGCAATCCTGGTGCGCTCTTTTTCTACCGCTTTAAGCTTTTCAAAATCACGCATATGTTCTCTAATCTTACCCTGTAAATACCATTTTATAATTAACCACACCAACAATAAAAACAACATCACACTTAAAGTTCGGGCTAAATTGGTTTGCCAAAAAGCTTTGGAAATTTCTATTTCAAGTGTTTTGCTATACGGACTTATACTGCCGTTTGCATCAATCGCTCTAAGCTGAAAAGTATAATTGCCCGGAGGTATTCTGCTATAACGGGCGTGCCGTGTATTACCGCTGCTAATCCAGTTTAAATCATAACCGTTAAGCTGATATTCAAAAGTGCTTTCATTCGCATGTTGAAATGCGATTGGAGCAAAATCGAAAGAAAAAGTGTTTTGTTTATGTGAAAGGCTGATTTTTTTGGTGTCGTGCGGGTTAGGAACAAATCCACTTAAATTGTCATTGATATAAATATTGGTTAGCTGTGCCAGGGGTGGATAAATTACATCATGCAATCTTTCCGGGAAAAAAGAAACCAGCCCATTTGTAGTACCGGCAATAAATTCTCCGGTTTGCGAAAGCTGATATACGCCTTCATTAAATTCATTCGCCGGCAAGCCGTCTTCAACTGTAAAAGTTCTTCCCCGTTTCTTTTTTTCGTCATAACAGAAAAGTCCTTTTCTGCTAAACAACCAAAGCTTATTATTGGATTTAGCCACACTCATCACATTTAAAAACGGAACGTTTAACCCCAGATCTAATTTCTTAAATTTGAAATTATCACGATTTAACTCCAATAAACCCTGATTTGTAGCCAGCAATATGCGGTTGTTCAGGCTGTCTGTCTGATAATGATTGATATCAGGGGAAAAGTGTAAAGATTGGATAATGTGGTACTTAAAATCCGCTTCTAGTTTTTTCAGCACATATAAATTAGTGTTTATGTCTTTTAAATAAACCGTACCTGTATTATCCTGATAGAGCGAATTAAAACTATTGTTATCTTTAATATTAAGCTCAGAAACTATCTCAATACGATACCCGTTTTTTGCCGAGGTGATGCTATACAAACCTCCATAGGTAGAAAACAGAAAGGATTGATCTTTAAGACGTATCATATCCAAAACCCAGTAACTTCCGAAAAGCTCTTTGGACAAAGCTTTGTAGTTAATTTTACGAAGACGGTTAGTAATCAAATTATACTGAAACAAACCATCCTTGCCAATGCACCATGCAATCTGCTTTTCGTCAAACAACATTTTGTAGAACCTGCCGGTAAACTTTTCACCATTTTCTAAAACAGGTTCCCTGTGTTCAAGAATTTTTTTTTGCCGGTTTAATTTCCAAATCCCTGCGGCATCATTCATAATGCACCAAAGATTGTTGCTCTTGTCATAGCCAATCCACTGCACGTTGTTATTACCTTCCCATTTGTTAAATTCATTTCGGGGAAGACTTTTTTGAAAATAATTTTTTAATACATTGGTATAGCTTATACCCCGGCCGTAACTGCCACACCAAACATTACCAGTGCGATCAAAATAAAGTGTTACGATATTATTGCTGCAGATACTAAACGGATCAAGGCGGAAGCTTCTAAAATTATCGACATATTTTTTTGTTGTTAAATTAAACGTGTAAACACCTGCATTTCCGGTTGCCACCCAAAGCAGTCCATCTGGAGCAATGGCAGCATATCTAATCTCGTTAATTAATTGCCGGGCAAAATTATCGTGTAACTGAAATTTACCGCTTTGCGGATTTAGCTCCATTAACCCCATATTGGTGGAAAGCCATACTAAAGAATCGCTTTGCGGATAAACATGAACTATCTGTAAAACAGGTTGAGAGCTTTTTTTTATATCAGCATTAAAAAAAAGTTCTTTTTTAAGTAGACTACCTCTTTTAAAAATGTAATGAATGGTGCCTGTACTTAAATAAGTCCATACATGAGTTTTAGCAGTTACGTTATTATGCCAAACAACGCCGTCAACGGCGGGAGTTTGAATAACTAAGCTAGAGCGATGGTTTCTGGTATTAAATATTCTGATTGATTTTGTGTCAGTCTCTATAAACCATATTTCATGCTGGTTAACAATGCCAAGAGGAACACAATATGTATTCCCTGTTTTTCCGCTTAGATTAAATATAGTAAAGTTAGAAAAGGTGTTTTTATTCCTGTTATAAAGACTGATCCCCGCATCCGTTCCAATCCAAATCTGTTTTAAAGAATCTTCTAGTATTCGTGTGATGTAATTACCTCCAATGGATTTTTCATCTGATTCGTCGTGTAAAAAATTAATCGTTTTTCCACCATCGTATAATGAAAGTCCGTTTCGTGTTCCAAGCCACATATACCCCCGACTGTCTTGCAGGAAATGATAAACAATATCCTGAGCTAATCCATTTTGGACATTAAGATGTTTGAAATTATAGCGGGGATTTTGAGTTTGGGCTGTTAGGTATAGACACAACCAAAAAATAAAGAGATGTAAAATAAATAAAACCCGAAAAGATTTAATGATCATCATTCAGTTTATATACTAAATATAAACATTTGAAAACAAATGATTTAAGGTTTAAGCTGCTGCGATGCCAATAAGTTGCTGATTAGAACATTATCATATTAAAATTTTTATTTACAACAGTTTAAAGCGGGGGCAAATGAAAATAATATCTCCTCCTTTAAAATGCAGTTAATTATATGTTGCCTTAGGTTAAGAAATGGGAAGTAAAAATCCAAAACGGCTTCCTTCTCCAAGGGCACTTTCAACAAATATTTCCCCGTGCTGAGCATCAATAAAATCTTTAGAAATAGCTAATCCTAAGCCAGTACCTGATTTCTGCTCGCCATTTGTAGGTACTTGAAAGTACCTTTCAAATAAATGTTTTTGATATTTATCTTCAATGCCGTTCCCAAAATCTTTAACAGAAAATTCCACAAACTGATCTTTCTGTGTAATTTTTATAATCAACTTAGATTTTTCTGAGCTGTAACGTAGCGCATTTGACAAAAAATTAACCAGGACCCAGGCAGTTTTTTCTATATCAGCTTGTACATCGGGTAAGTCGGGATCAACTTCAACTTTTAAGGCTATTGATTTTTGCTCTGCCTGAAATTTAACGGAGTTTATGGCATAGTTAATAATGTCAATTGGTTTTGCTGCCTTAAAACTTAACTGGATATTCCCTGTTTCCACCTGGGCTAAATCAAGTAATTCACCGGTTATTTTCAAGAGTCGGCTGGCATCGTCATTAATATTTTGTATCAGTTGACCTTGTTCTTCATTAACTGACCCAATTCTTTGATCCTGGAGCAACTTGAGACTTAATTTTATTGATGCAATTGGAGTTTTTAGTTCATGAGAAATGGTAGCAATAAAATTTGTTTTAGCTTCGTCCAGTTCATGAAAACTAGTTACGTTTTTAAGAACAATTACCTCCCCAATTACCTGTTCTTTAGATTTTACTTCAATTACATCTTTCGCAAAATAGCTCTCTTTATTGTCAGCGTAAATTTTCAGTTGCTTCTTTTCTTTCTCAGTGAGTAAAGTTCGGAGCAGGTCATTATGCATAGCCATATCCGGCGCATAATTTCCTATCAGTTTTTGGGACGGAATACCTAAAAGTAAACTGGCAACAGGGTTAATAAATATGATTTGCTGCTTTTCATCAAGCCCGATGATGGCATCGCTCATTTGATCAATAATGGTTTCTATTCTGCTTTTTTCAAAAAGGATTTTGGCAAGGTTACTATTTTCGTAATCATCTAACTTGCGTGCCATGGTATTAAACGCTGTTGATAGATCGCCAAATTCATCATTGGACTGAAACTCCAGGCGCTGTTTATAATTTTTATTTGCGATAGCTTTAATACCCTCTGTAAGTTTCTGGATGGGGTTGGCAATGTAGCTCGGAAAGTTTATCATAAAACTAAAGCCTACAAGCAGGCACAACGTAGCAATGGATAATAAATATAAAGTAGCACTTTTAACAGTGTTTAAAACAATTGTATTTTTACTAAATATGGCCTGCATGTTTAGAACATCCACTTTACTAATTGCCTTTTTTATTTCCAGCTTTGATTGTGCAATTTGATCCGGATTCGTGTTTCTTTCTATTATTTGGTTAAATTCATCACGGATAATACGGGTTTGTTCTGCCTCTCCAACTTCAGTGATGTTTTGTTCCTGCGATTTTAAATTTCTTTCAAAGGCTTTAATATCGCTTTCATCCAGGCGCAAACGATCGTTATCAATTGCATCGGCCATATTGTGAGTGTACTGTAAACTCTCATAGTTATCTTTTAAAACCGCATTCGCATCTGCCGAAAGGCGATTAAGATAATAAGTAGCCATGATGCATACAATCAGTGTCAAACCGAATAGTAAGCCTAAACCCAGACGTAATTTTAATTTAATTCTCATTTAAATGAATGTTGAGTATTCCATACGCGTTTTGAAAAAGTTGTTTCATAAATCAGGATAGAATGACCAAATCTATGTTAGAAGATGAAAGTTTTTTTAATAGCTGATTGAATATAGCTGTGCTCAGTATTACTTTAAATAAACCCAGGTGCGGCTTGCCTATGCAAATTGTTGTAATTTCTTTTTGTTCTGCGGTTTCGATTATAGCTTTGGCAATATTCTCATTTTTAATTTTTAAAACTTCCCCGCCCAGTTCAGTAGCCAATTTTAAATTGTTGATTAAATGCCTTTGTTTATTCAGCTTAATCCGATTTCCACCTTCGCGGCTGGTTTGAACATACAAAACACTCCATTTGGAATTATAGTATGATGCCAAACGGGCAGTTTTGCGAATCACAACCTTTGCAGTTTCTTCATTAGAACTGATGCAGGCTAAAAATTTTTCGCTTCTTAGTTTAATACTTCTCGGGACTTCAATATCTACCTTGCGTTCCACCTGATGGGCCACTTCTTTCAACGCAAGTTCCCTGAGCTGAAGGATCTTTTCCGGCTGGAAAAAGTTGCCCAGGGCCATGGCAATTTTTGATTCATGGTATATTTTGCCATCCCTTAAACGGGTTATGAGTTCATCCGCAGTTAAATCAATATTCACTACCTCATCGGCCATATCCAGTATTTTATCCGGTATCCGCTCTGTAATGGGTATTCTTGTGATCTTTTCAACATCTTCATTTAAACTTTCAAGATGCTGAATATTAACAGCGCTAATCACATTGATGCCTGCATTGAGTATATCTACTACGTCCTGCCAGCGTTTGTCATTTTTGCTTCCTTCTATATTGGTGTGTGCCAGTTCATCTACAATTACCACTTCGGGGTGAGTGTTAATAATGGCCTGTACATCCATTTCCTCAAGTTGTTTTCCCTTGTAAAAAAGTTTTCTTCTGGGTATGGCAGGCAAGCCATGTATCAATGCTTCCGTTTCGGCCCTGCCATGCGTTTCTATGTAGCCTATTTTTAAATCAATACCGTTTCTTAATAACGTATGAGCTTCCTGAAGCATCCGAAAAGTTTTACCTACACCGGCACTCATGCCAATGTAAATTTTAAACTTACCCTTCCTGTTTTTTTGTATAAGATTTAGAAATCTTTCCGCGGATTCAGTATTAACTGTCATTGTTTGTTTTAAGTTATACTTTAATTTGAGGTCGCCCACTTTTTCATAAGTTCAGGTGTCCAACACTTTAAATTGTAGGACGCCTGAATTCTTAAAAACTTACCGCTACTGCCGTAGTAATAGCTGAATTATTATTGGTTGAAGAACCACTTTCACGGGTAAAAATCGCATCCTTACTATCATATATTTTGCCTTCCAACCGGAACGTAATGTTTTGATAAGGGCTGTAATCCACATTTGCTGAATATCCCCATGTTTTAAATCCGTTGGGAGTTCCGCTTGATATGATGACGCCGTTCTCGTCGCTATAATATTCTGCACGACCAGCCAGCGAAACTTTTGCTGAGGGCTTGTAACGAAGGATACCTGTAGGAGAATACCAGGTATTATAATCATTTGATTTTTTTGACTTTTGCTCGATACCCGCATCAAATCCTAAAATTAATCCAACTTTTTGGTTTAATTGGAATATCCCATACAGGTTATGAAAATAACGGTACTGACGGCTTATCTCTGGTTTATCATTACCGATAAAAGTACTGGAATTGAGTGTTACTGAGGCCGTAGGTTTATAGGTTATTTGTGTTCCAAAAGCGGTAGACTGGTTACCGTCAACGCGTTGAATTCGCTGCCAGCCGTTCAAAACCAATCCCGAAAGGAATAATTTACTATCTGCTGAAGTGTAGCTGATTTTCGCACCGGCTTCGTAATAAGGTGAGTTTTCTGCAGCAATGCTTCGCGTTAGTGTCCAGTTATCTTTACCAATTGCACTTTCCCACCCAATATGAGCAGCAAAAATACCGGCATCCAACCATAAGTTTGAATTCTTGCTCAGTTTAACCCCGGCATTGGCTTCGTATAAATTCCGGAATACATCACTTTCTGCCGCAAGATTATATTGGGCATAAGTGCCTACCATTAAACCCAGATTTGCACGAACATTATCTGTAGCATAAGCAGCCTTTAATAAGCCGAGGTTTAGATTAATCTCATTATTTCTGGTGTGATTATAAGTAAATGAAGGGCGTAGATTATTTACTGGTTTGCTGAAATCATAAGCATAGTATCCTTCTACATAACCTGATATGGTAAGCGGATTTGTTTGCGCATTTACTGCCAAAGTTGTAAAGGCAGTTAATGCTGCTATTATTGTTGTTCTTTTCATTTTTGTTTTTGTTTTAGTTTAGTGGTTAGATGATTAGTTCTATAACCAGCCACCTAACAACCAACCACCAATTATAATTCGTCTAATGCAATGTTGAGTTTCAAAATATGTACTACTTCTGGTCCCATAAAGGGTTTTTCAGTGTACTGATCAACCAATTGTGTTAATTTTTCGCTGCTGACATTCCGAATTTTCGCAATCCGTGCAATCTGTATTTTGGCTCCTTTCGGCGATAAATGAGGGTCAAGGCCTGAACCTGAAGCGGTTACAAGCTCTACAGGAATCTGACTGGTTTTCACATCCGGATTATGAACTAGGAACGTATCAATACGGGCCTGAACTTCTTTCAGGTAATCAGGGTTTGAAGGCCCTTTGTTAGAACCTGCCGAACCTGCCGCATTGTAAGCCACCGCCGAAGGGCGTGAGTTGAAATAACGGTCTTCTGTAAATGACTGTCCCAGTTTTTCATAGCCTATCACTTTGCCATTCTTTTGAATGGTTTCGCCTTTTCCCTGGCCGGGAGCTGCTTTAGCAATGGCCCAGATTATTGTGGGATACACCACACAAAATACGACGATGCAGATGACTGTGAGGCGCAATGCCGGTAAAATATATTGTTTCATTTTAATGAGATTTTAGACATTAGATTTGAGATATGAAAAAAGTGTTTTTATATCTGAATATTGTTTTAAATAACTAGTGTAATGATCATGTCAATAAGCTTGATGCCGATAAATGGCACAATCACACCGCCTAAACCGTAGATCAGCAGGTTCCTGCGTAATAATGCACTCGCCCCGATCGGCTTATAACTCACTCCCCTTAAAGCAAGCGGAATCAGGATCGGGATGATGATGGCATTAAAAATAATTGCCGAAAGTATCGCACTCTCCGGACTGCTTAACCTCATGATATTCAATCCTTGTAAGGCCGGAATTGACGCAATGAACAAAGCAGGGACAATGGCAAAATATTTAGCCACGTCATTGGCGATAGAGAAAGTAGTAAGGGTACCACGAGTCATTAATAATTGTTTTCCAATCTCAACAATCTCAATCAGCTTAGTCGGGTCGTTGTCCAGATCAACCATATTACCGGCTTCTTTAGCTGCCGCGGTACCACTGTTCATCGCAACCCCAACATCTGCCTGGGCCAGTGCAGGAGCATCATTTGTTCCGTCGCCCATCATCGCCACCAATTTACCCTGTGCCTGCTCGTTTTTAATGTAGTTCATTTTATCTTCGGGTTTTGCTTCCGCGATAAAATCATCCACGCCGGCTTTTTCAGCAATATATTTAGCGGTAAGCGGATTATCCCCGGTGACCATTACCGTTTTAACGCCCATTTTACGCAAACGCTCAAAACGCTCCTGAATCCCCGGTTTGATAATATCCTGCAATTCGATGACTCCTAAGGCTAAATCATTTTCAGAAACAACTAAAGGTGTTCCGCCGTTAGATGCAATCGCTTTAACCTGCTCTTCAATATCTGACGGAAACTTATTTCCGGCCTTTAAAACCATATTACGTATAGAATCAAATGCTCCTTTACGTATTCTTGAACCTTCAGGAGTATCAATACCACTAGAACGGGTTTCGGCCGTAAATTTTATAAACGTTGATCCGGCAAGAATTTTGAAATTTGCATTTGGATCCTGGATTTTTGCCAGTTCGATAATTGATTTACCTTCGGGTGTTTCATCAGAAATGGAACTCAGCACGCAAGCCTCTATAAAACGCCTGGAATCTATTCCTGAACTTTCATAAAAATTGGTGGCTTTACGGTTTCCGATAGTAATAGTACCTGTTTTATCCAGTAACAAAACATCCAGATCGCCAGCTGTTTCTACAGCCTTACCTGATTTAGTAATTACGTTTGCCTGCAACGCCCGATCCATTCCAGCAATTCCAATGGCTGATAATAATCCGCCAATAGTTGTTGGGATTAAGCAAACAAAAAGAGAAATAAATGAAGCGATGGTTATTGGTGTATTTGCATAATCTGCAAATGGCTTTAAAGTGATACATACAATGATGAATACGAGTGTAAAGCCAGCTAATAAAATAGTTAAAGCAATTTCATTGGGCGTTTTCTGACGGGATGCACCTTCTACCAATGCAATCATTTTATCTAAAAAACTTTCACCGGGTTGAGTGGTTACGATTACTCTTATTTCGTCAGAAAGTACTTTTGTGCCACCAGTAACGGATGATTTATCACCTCCTGATTCTCGTATTACCGGTGCAGACTCACCCGTTATGGCGCTTTCATCAATGGTAGCGATGCCTTCAACAATCTCTCCGTCTGTAGGAATGATATCTCCGGTTTCGCATAAAAAAATATCGCCTTTTTTTAACGTGCTTGACGAACGCATTTCAATAGAACCATTTTCCAGAACAATCTTTGCAGGTGTTTCTTCCCTGGTTTTACGCAAACTGTTGGCCTGTGCTTTACCTCTTGCTTCGGCAATAGCCTCGGCAAAATTGGCAAACAATAGGGTTAAAAATAGAATAAGGAATACGGCAAGATTATAACCAAAGCTTCCCTGGCTTCTATCTGTGATTGAGAATAATGTAACAACCAGCATAATAGCAGTGCTGATCTCTACGCAAAACATAACCGGATTGCGGAACATTATTTTCGGGTTCAGCTTAACGAAGGATTGCTGTAAAGCCTCTCTTACCAGATCGCCCTGAAACAAATTTTGATTTTTAGTATTTTGACTGCTCATTTTATCTGAATGATTAATAGATGGAGAAATATTCTGCTATTGGTCCCAGAGTTAAAGCCGGGAAAAATGAAAGAGCAGTAATAATTAAGATGACCGCAAAAATCATTAATCCGAAAGTAGATGTATCGGTTTTTAACGTACCGGCACTTTCTGGAATGTGCTTTTTACTGGCTAATAAACCAGCAATAGCCAGCGGACCAATTATTGGAATAAACCTTCCCAGAAGCAGAACTATCCCTGTTGAAATATTCCACCATGGTGTATTATCGCCTAAGCCTTCAAATCCAGAGCCGTTGTTCGCGGCTGATGAAGTGAACTCATACAACATCTCTGAAAACCCATGAAATCCCGGATTATTCAGCCATGCGATATCTTTTAAATTAGTAATACCGTAAGCTGATAATGACGTGCCTACCAGAATTAAAAATGGATGAAAAAGCGCAACGATCATGGCAATCTTTATTTCGCGGGCTTCAATTTTCTTACCCATAAACTCCGGTGTACGGCCAACCATTAAGCCCGAAATAAACACAGCGATGATGATAAAAACGTAGAAATTAAGTATTCCTACACCGCAGCCACCATAAAATGCATTGGTCATCATCGCCAGCATTTGCATCATTCCAGTTATCGGCATGGTACTGTCGTGCATTGAATTAACCGAGCCCGTTGAAATAACTGTAGTACCAATACTCCAGTAAGCTGAAGCCGGAACTCCGATTCGCATTTCCTTACCTTCCATAGCGCCAGAACTCTGGTCTATACCCATCTTCTGAATTTGGGGATTTCCCTGAATTTCAGAATAAATAGCCGGAATGGTTAGTAAAAGGAAGCCAATGGTCATTACACCAAAGATCATCCATGATAATTTTCTGCGCTTGAGGTAAAAGCCTAAAGCGAAAACCATAGCCAGCGGAATGATCATTTGCGCCATTATCTCAACCGTATTGGTTAAAAAATTTGGATTTTCCAATGGATGGGCTGAGTTAGCGCCAAAATATCCTCCACCGTTTGTACCTACATGTTTAATGGCGATCATCGCGGCAGCCGGCCCTCTGGAAACATTTACGGTATCGCCCTGCACAGAAATAAATTGATCCTTGCCTTCAAAGTTCATTGGTGTACCGTTAAATACCAGAACTACTGCAACCAAAATTGAAATAGGAAGTAATATCCTTGTAAGAGATTTTACAAAATAATTGTAAAAATTACCTAAACCTCTTAAGCCTTTCTGGACAGTAGCGGAGTTTGGAGTGAGGCTTTTAAACACCAATGCGGCAGCGGCCAAACCGGTTGCGGCTGATACAAACTGAAGAAAAGTAACAAATGCAATTTGGTTTAAATACGACATTCCAGTTTCGCCAGAATAGTGCTGCAGATTACAGTTTACCAGAAAACTGATGGCAGTATTAAATGCTAAATTCGGCGACATGCTCGGGTTGCCGTCGGGGTTTAAAGGGAGCCAACCCTGGTTCATTAACAGGAACATGGCTACAAAAAACCAAACCAAGTTAATAGTTAAAAGTGCGTATAAATGTTGCTTCCAGTTCATTTCGCGGCTAGCATCAACCCCGGTTATCCTAAAAATTAATTTATCAAGCGGATTGAAAATTGGATCAAGTAGCGTAGACTCTCCTTTATAAACCCTGGCAATATACCTTCCAAGCGGAATGGCGAGTAGAATGGTTACCAGGAAGGTTAATCCAACACTTAAAATTTCAGTATTCATTATTGTATTATTAAATTTTTTGGGTTAATTAATATCCAATTGTTAGATAAAAAGTGGTACAGATACATTGTAATGCTGCCTGTATGCGCTTAGAATATATTTTGCCAAAGGAATAGCCAGTAAAGTGGTAAGCAAACATGCCAGTCCGCCAAGTAATAATTCAGTTTTCATCTTAAAATTTTTCTGGTTTAATAAGGACATACACCATGTAAATGAACACAGCTATGCCGATAATTAATAATGCTGTCATGATTTAAAATTTTTCAAAGTAATTAACCGATTTGTATAAAAGCCAGAAGCAAAATGCAGCCAGCAGGATTAAAAGGATTGTTTCCATATTTAATTAGTTTTTTGTTACCATTTGTCCATGTTAATTGAGTAGCGGTACTGACTTAATAAATGTCCTGTAAGTAAGGTTTGAAACGGATAATTTTGTACTTTTTCCGGCTTAAGCATTGGATAGATACGGATAAGAAATTGTGCTGTTAAAACTGACTTAACAAGTCTGGAACCGTTTACCATAAACTGTTCTGCTAATAGAAAGCATTTTTGAACACCTTCCACACTTCCTTTTTCTATCAATTTCGCTGTGTACATTGTCAGTAATTTTATTCCGGAGATACAATCCGTGCTGTTTAGGCTATAACCATCATTCTTAATTTCTGGAACTTCAATTTTCAGAAGTTCACAGATTTGTTCGTCATAAATCATACGTATATTATTTTCTGGGCAATAGGCTAAGCAAATGCCGAAAAATAAAAAAAGCCTTAAAAGTTAATTCAAGGCAGTTTTTATACTCGTAAAAAAAATTTTAGAAAAGAAACCTTTCCATTTTGACATGGCGGATTTTCAAAATGAAAAATTAAGTTAACTTATATTCTTCAATTTTTCGATACAAAGTGGTTAGGCCAATGTTCAAAAGCCGGGCAGCTTCCGTTTTATTCCCCTTAGTATAATGCAACACCTTTTGGATGTGGATTTTTTCTGCAGTTGCCAGATCCATTTGATTAAAAGATTCTGTAGTTATGTGAAATTCTATTGGTAATAGATTGGCATTTAAAGTATTCTCATCTGAAAGGATGACGGCTCGTTCGATGTTATTTTTCAATTCACGTACATTTCCTTTCCAGGGATGCCGACTAATTTTGATTAAAAACTCCTTATCCATTTCGGTTACCTGCCGGTTAGTTTTGTGGGAGAATTCGCGAAGGTAGTGCTTCGCCAGGATTTCAATGTCTCCCGAACGTTCCCTTAATGCAGGCAGTTTAATGGCGAAAACAGATAAACGATAATACAAATCTGAACGGAAAGACCCTTTTTCTATTTCCAGACTTAGATCTCGGTTGGTAGCTGCAATAATCCGCACATCCGATTTAATGGTTTTGGTATCTCCCAATTTAATAAATTCACCGCTTTCTAAAATCCGTAGCAATTTGGCCTGTAGGTCCAGACTCATTTCACCGATTTCGTCCAAAAATATGGTTCCGCCTTCTGCTTCTTCCCAAAGTCCTTTTTTATCTTTCAAAGCGCCGGTAAAAGCACCGGCCTTATATCCAAATAATTCACTTTCCAGGATTTCTCTGGAGAAAGAGCTACAGTTAACCGCAACAAAAGACCGCGACTGGCGATTGCTTTCCTGATGTATTGAATGAGCAAAAACCTCTTTTCCGGTTCCGGTTTCACCCAATAATAAAACAGTTGTTGCGGTAGTTGCAACCCTCTTGGCCATATTTATGGCTTCTTTTATCGCTGCCGACTCCCCAATGATACTGTCTAAGCTGAACTGCTGGTGCAATTTCTTCTCAAGCCGTAAAATCTTGTGCTGCAAAAATGATTTGTCGATAGCTTTGCTTACTAATGGAATGATCTTATCATTATCGTCTCCTTTGGTGATGTAATCAAATGCCCCGTTTTTAATGGCTTTCACACCATCTTCAATGGTGCCAAAAGCGGTTAGCACAATAATTTCGATAGCCGGAAATTTCGCCTTTATCTGTTTGGTAAGTTCTACCCCGTTTCCGTCGGGCAGTTTAACATCACTTAAAACCAGGCTGATGTCTTCATTTTCAAGAATCTTCCATGCTGACTTAATATTTTCGGCCTCCCAAATTTGATATCCTTCTAATTGTAAAATGCGGCCCAACAATTGGCGTAGCTTATTCTCGTCATCGATGATCAGTATGGATGGTTGGCTCATTTTTAGCTTAATAATTTAATGTAAATGTAATCAAGAAGCAGGTACAAATACGATTTAAGAGGCAATGTTATACTCATTTCGTCTGATTACTTCTATGCTTATTCTCGTGCATTTGGCGTTCTCAAAAATAAAATCAATTGGAAACTTTGAAGTTAAAAATAGTTTCTATAGTTTTGAGCAAAATATTTAAAAAAGCTTTGGATTTAAAGGAACATATCATCACTCAGGCCGATTCGCTTTTTTGCCAGTTTGGAATAAAAAGCATTACAATGGATGATATTGCCAAACACCTGGGCATATCAAAAAAAACAATTTATCTACATTTTAGTGATAAAAACGGATTGGTCGTGGAACTGATGCGGATGAAAATGGAACATCAGATTTGTGATATGGACCACAGCTTTACAAATTCTATTGATGCGGTGAATGAAGTATTTTTTGCTGTAACACATATGCGACAAATGCTGTCTAAAATGAACCCCGTTTTGTTTTATGACCTTCAAAAATATCATTCGGAAGCCTGGAATTATTTTGTTGTTTTTAGGGAAAAGAAGCTTTTTGGGGTTATAAATAACAATTTAAAAAGAGGTATTTCAGAAGGTTTATATCGCAAAGAAATTAACATCGATATACTTACCTGGATGCGGATTGGCCAAATAGACACCATTTTTAGTCAGACCACATATCCTGCAGATCAGTTTAGTCTGACCACTTTGATGACAGAAGTAACAGAGCATTTTTTATATGGGATATGCACTATTAAAGGACTTAAATTAATTAATAAGTATAAACACGTAACCGAAAAAGATTAATCAAACCATGAGATATTATTTTGTTTTTTTATTTTTATTGACCGCTGTTTTCCCTTCATCGGCGCAGCAAACTGATTCAATCTCATTCAATTTAAGCTTAAAAGAAGCTATTGATTATTCTCAATCACATCAAAACGCTATTTTAAATGCAACGCTTGATGCGGAGATCGCGAAGAATACAGTAAAGCAAACCATTGCGATAGGGTTACCCCAAATTAGTGGAAACGCTAATTTTCAGGATTTCATTAAAATTCCAACCAGTTTATTACCGGGTGAGATTTTCGGTCAGCCTGGAGTTCAAATTCCTGTTCAGTTTGGAGTTAAATATCAATCTTTGGTTGGGTTAGAATTAAATCAACTAATTTTTGATGGGAGTTATTTGGTGGGATTGCAGGCCGCCAAAACTTTTAAGGAACTATCCAATAAAAATTTACGCAGAACAAGAATTGAAACAGAGGTAGCAGTAAGTAAAGCGTACTATTCAGTGCTTGTAAGCAATGAACAACTTTTGTTGCTTGAGGCAAATTTTAGCCGCCTCAAAAAATCATTAAATGATACAGAAGCCCTTTTCAAAAATGGTTTTGTTGAAAAAATTGATGTAGACAGGTTACGTGTTTTAAACAATAACCTGGAAACGGAGCGTGAAAACGTAATTGAACTTTTAAAATTAAATGTTAATCTTCTTAAATTTCAGATGGGAATGCCCATTCAAACTCCATTAAAATTAAGTGACTCAATAGACAGCTTACAGGGACTTGTACAAACTGCGCTACCTGCTCAAATTGATACCAATGCTTTTCAAAACCGCATTGAATATTCATTACTCCAAACTCAGAGAAGCGTAAATCAGTTTGATCTGAAACGTTATAAAAGTCAGTTTCTTCCTTCATTATCCGGTTTCGCAAGTACATCACAAAGTTTTCAGGCAGACAAATTTCCTACTTTATTTAACCAGAATTTCCCGAGCACGGTAGTTGGGCTCCGCTTATCAGTTCCAATTTTATCCGGTGGACAAAAGCTTTACCAGGTAAGAATTGCTAAGCTGGTGGTTGAAAAGACAGATAATGATTTAATAAATTTAAAAAACGGAATAAACCTTGAAATAGCTCAGGCCCAAACATCTTATATAAACGGAGTAAGGTCTTTGGAAAATCAAAAAAGAAATATGCAACTGGCTACAGAAGTTCTTAGAGTTTCCAAAATAAAATATGAGCAGGGTGTAGGTTCAAGTATTGAAGTAACAACCTCAGAAACATCACTTAAGGAAGCGCAGAATAATTACATAACGGCCCTTTTTGACTTGCTTATAAACAAAGTAAATTTAGACAGAGCATCCGGTAAAATCACTTATTAAGTATCCTATTTCACAATATTAATTAATGCCATTAACAATAAATTTTAAAATGAAAAAAGTTTTATCAATTGCTATCGTGCTTTTCCTTGCTGCATGTTCCGGTAAGTCTACCGACAAAAAATCCGAGCTCGATAATCTTAAAAAAGAACGAACTCAGTTAAACGGCCAGATTGCAAAGCTTGAGTCAGAAATTGGAACCGGTACACAAGCCATTTCTAAGGAGGTTACCATTTATGAGGTTTCTGAAAACTCTTTTAAAAATTATGTTGAGGTCCAGGGAAAAGTAGATGCTGAGGAAAATGTTCAGGTAACCCCTGAAGCTGCCGGAGTAATCACTGCGGTTTATGCAAACATCGGGCAGAGGGTTAACCGTGGCCAGGTACTCGCACAGATTGATGATAAAATTCTAAATCAGAATCTTGCTGAACTTCAAACGCAGCTTGAGTTGGCAAAAACATTGTTTGACCGCCAAAAAAATCTCTGGGACCAGAAAATTGGAACTGAGGTTCAGTATTTAAATGCGAAAACTCAAAAGGAGGGTGCAGAAAGGCGTATTGCAACACTCCGTTCTCAAACCTCAATGTATAAGATTAAAGCACCTATTTCTGGAACTATTGATGCGATGGATTTAAAGGTAGGCCAGGCAGTCATGCCAGGAGCATCTGGAATAAGAGTTGTAAACGCGTCTAATTTAAAAGTTAAGGCGCTTGTAGCCGAGTCATACGCCGGACGTGTAAACCAGGGCGATGAGGTTAGTATAATTTTTCCGGATGTGCCTGATACATTACAAACCAGGATCTCTTTTGCCGCGAAAACAATTGACCCTCAGTCAAGAAGTTTTGGTGTTGAAATAAAACTTAATTCAAAAAAATCTTACAGACCTAACATGCTTGCCATTCTTAAGATTGTAGACTACAAAAACGATAAAGCTTTGATTATACCTGTAAACAGTATACAAAAGGCAGAAAGTGGAGATTATGTTTTTATAGCTGAGGCAGGAAAAGCAAAGCGGATCAATATTCAAACAGGCAAAATTTCTGAAGGTAATGCAGAAATAATATCTGGTTTAAAATCTGGTGATAAAGTTATTACGGCAGGTGTGCAGGATTTAAATGAAGGTGATATTGTCAAATTTTAGATTTTTACGAAGGTTGTTTTTTTAATGCATCAAAAATTTCTACATATTCCATAGTCAATACTTTTACAATGAAAGACGTTAATAAAGAGTTTGGCCCGTCCAGTTGGGCTATTAATAATAAAACAGCCATATATGTGTTAACGGCAATTATTGCTGTTATGGGATACTTTGCTTATGTCGGCCTCCCTAAAGAAAATTTTCCGGAAGTTATTATACCAAAAATTTTTATAACCACTGTTTATCCCGGAACTTCTCCTTCAAATATGGAGAACCTGGTAACCAAACAGATCGAAAAGGAACTGCAGTCTACATCAGGGTTAAAAAAAGTAACCTCTAATTCTTATCAGGATTTTTCAATCATTACTGCTGAGTTTAACACCAATGTAGATATTAAAGACGCTAAGCAAAGGGTAAAAGATGCGGTTGACAAATCCGATTTACCGAATGATCTCCCGGATGATCCAAACGTTCAGGACATTAATCTTGCCGATCTTCCTATAATGTACATCAATATATCCGGCGATTTTAATTTGAAAAAGCTTAAGGATTACGCTGATGATTTAAAAGATCGGATTGAAGGATTTAAAGAAATTTCGGGTGTAGATATAGTCGGGGCACTGGATCGGGAAGTGCAGATAAACGTTGATCTCAATAAAATGGCCGCTACTCAGATCTCCTTCAGAGACATTGAATCAGCAGTTGGCTTTGAAAATTTAACGATATCCGGCGGAACCGTTAAGATGGATGGGATTAGACGGACACTTAACGTTAAGAATGAGTTTACCAATGCAGACCAGATCGCCAATTTAATTATAAAAACCCCAACCGGAGCGTCAGTTTATCTTCGTGATATCGCCGAAGTTAAGGATTCATTTAAAGAACAGGAAAGCTTTGCCCGTTTATACGGGAAGAATGTAATTACCCTGAATGTTAAAAAGCGGAGCGGCGAAAACCTGATTGAAGCCTCAAATAAAATTAATGCTTTAATTACCGAAATGAAAGGCACTAGTCTGCCTAAAAATTTGGAAATAACTGTAACCGGTGACCAGTCTGATCAAACCCGTGTTACCTTACATGACCTGATTAATACCATTGTGATCGGATTTATTCTGGTTACAATCATCCTCATGTTTTTTATGGGAGTAACAAACGCCTTATTCGTAGCGCTTTCGGTTCCACTATCAATGTTTATCGCGTTTATGGCGATGCCAGCCTTAGGAGGTTTGTTGGGTTTTAGTTTTACAATGAATATGATTGTACTGTTTTCATTCTTGTTGGGTTTGGGAATAGTTGTAGATGATGCCATTGTTGTTATTGAAAATACACACCGGATATTCGACAACGGGAAAGTGCCTATTGTTAAAGCAGCTAAAATAGCTGCTGGCGAAGTTTTTCTACCGGTTCTCTCCGGAACATTAACCACCCTTGCCCCGTTTGTTCCCTTGTTATTTTGGCCGGGCGTAATTGGCGAGTTTATGTTCTTTTTGCCCGTTACGCTTATTATTACCTTGCTCGCATCGTTAGTTGTGGCTTACATAATTAACCCGGTATTCGCGGTAGATTTTATGCGGCCAGAAGATCAGGAAAATAATAAACCAACCTTTGACAAATCTGTTAAAAAAATCCTTTTAATTTTAGCAGGAGTTGCTGTAATTGCCTATTTCATCAGCTTCGGTCTTGGGAATTTTGTTGTATTTCTTGCTTTTTTATATTTATTGAATCATTACTTTTTAACCGGTTTAATTCATCGGTTTCAAACTAAAACCTGGCCCAAACTGCAGGATAAATATGTTGGTTTGTTACGACGGGCATTGTACAGACCACGAACCATGCTTTGGAGCACCGTTGGTTTGTTGCTATTAACAATTGTAATGTTGGTAATAGTTCCACCAAAAATTGTCTTTTTCCCTTCCGGTGATCCTAATTTTGTTTACGTATACGTTAACCTGCCCATTGGTACAGACCAAGCTTACACCAACGAGGTAGTAAAGAAAGTAGAGGCAAAGGTTAGCAATGTAGTTGGTAAAAATAATCCTGTGGTGTCTTCAATTATTTCAAATGTAACAGTTGGGGTTACAGATCCGCAGGATCAAGATCAGGGGAATTATCCAAACCGTGGAAAGGTAACTGTAGCATTTGTTCAATTTGGTTTGCGTAATGGAGTCAATACATCAGAATATTTGGATAAGATACGAAATGAAGTTAAAGGGATTCCGGGTGCTGAAATTACCGTAGCGCAAGAGCAGGGTGGTCCCCCTACATCTAAACCCATTAGTATAGAAATTACAGGCGATGAACTCGACTCTTTAGTAAAAACCTCAGATCTGCTTAAAAAATATCTTCAAAGTAAACAAATTGCTGGAATTGAAGAACTGAAATCAGATTTTCAAAATAACAAGCCCGAAATTATTTTCAATATCAATCGCGAAAGAGCAAACAGGGAAGGGATTTCAACAGGCCAGATCGGGTCTGATCTGCGTACGGCTATTTATGGTAAAGAGATTTCCAAGTTTAGAGATGCTAATGAAGATTATGAGATCAATTTACGCTCACGTGAAGAACAGCGTAATGATTTACAGGCACTGAGAAACATGAAAGTAACCTACCGGGATATGGGAATGGGCGGAATAATCAGGCAAGTTCCTTTATCATCCTTCGCTGAAATTGATTATGTAAATACGTATGGAGGGATTAAACGAAAACAAGAGAAAAGAATCATTATTATTTCTTCAAATGTTTTAGGTGATTACAATCCGAATGAAGTGGTTGCTAACATACAAAGTGAAATTGACCAATTTAAAGCCCCCGCCGGAGTACAGGTAAAAATGGCTGGCGAACAGGAGGAACAGTTGGAAACAGCGGCGTTTTTAGGGACCGCCTTACTGGTGGCTTTAGGTTTAATTTTAATTATACTGGTCACTCAGTTTAACTCGGTTAGCAAACCACTTATCATTATCAGTGAAATTCTGTTCAGTATTATAGGTGTTATATTGGGAATTACCATTTTTAGAATGGAATTGTCTATTGTAATGTCTGGAATTGGAATTGTTGCCTTAGCAGGTATTGTGGTTCGAAACGGAATCTTACTGGTAGAATTTACAGATTTGATGATTGAACAGGGAATGTCTGTTAAAGAAGCGGTTATAGAAGCCGGCCGTACACGGATGACACCTGTTTTATTAACAGCAACCGCCACCATGCTTGGCCTGATTCCTTTAGCAGTGGGTTTCAATATTGATTTTGCGACTTTGTTTTCTGAAGGAAATCCAAAAATATTTCTGGGTGGTGATAACGTCGCGTTCTGGGGACCATTATCCTGGACTATGATTTTTGGATTGAGTTTCGCAACTTTTCTAACCCTGATATTGGTACCATGTATGTATCTTCTTGCCGATGTTAACTCTAAAAAAGTTAAAGGATGGTTTAGAAAAGCTGCATAATTTAACTGGTTACACAACCTCCTGGTAATATTTTAGGCTGGATATGATGTCAGTCTCCGGCAAATAATAATTGTAGTCACATTTACCTATTTGATTTAATAAAGCAAAGCCGATTTTATCGGCTTCGTTTTTTTTATCATTTTTCATGATCTCTATAAGCTTTTTAAAAGAATTCTCTTTTAACTTGTAAGTAGGAAAACAAGATAAAATGTAGGTTTTTATCTCAACCAACTCTAATTCTGAAAGAGTAGAATATTTTGTAGAAAGATAGCTTTCGCAGATAAATCCGATGGCGATGGCTTCACCATGCAGGAGCGGTTGTTTATCGTTTAACAAAGAATAACTTTCAATGGCATGACCAATTGTATGTCCGAAATTGAGGATTTTGCGCAAACCCTTTTCAAACGGATCTGTAGTAACCACCTCATTCTTAATCATTACCGAACGATAAATGATTTCTGGTGATACCCGTTCTGGTTTGGTGTTTAAAAGCAGCTTAAATAGTTTCGCATCATAAATTAGTCCGTGTTTAATTATCTCTGCAAAGCCGGAGTAAACCTCTTTGCGGTTTAATGTTTTAAGAAAAGCGGTATTTATAAAAACAGCTTTAGGCTGGGTAAACGTCCCGATTATGTTTTTAACCTGATCCATATCTATACCGGTTTTACCACCAACAGAGGCGTCAACCTGAGATAAAAGGGTAGTAGGTACGTTAACGAAATCTATTCCCCGTTTAAAAGTAGAGGCCGCAAAACCGCCGATGTCGGTTATTACACCACCACCGAGATTAATTAGCAAACTATTCCTGTCTGCTTTATAATCCAGCAGCATTTTCCAAATTCCTATACAAAAGTCGATGTTCTTATTCTCTTCACCAGGATCAATCTCAATAACATCATAATCTGCAAGATCAACTAGCTGGTTTTTAACCATTGGAAGACAGTGCTCCTCTGTATTTGTATCAACCAGAAAAATTATTTTAGAATATTGGCCATTTTTAATAAAGTCGCCAAGTTGCTGCAGACTATTTTCAAAATAAATTAAATGTGAGTTACTCTCTATCGTTTTCATACAATCTCAATCTGCTGATTATTAAATTCAACAATATCACCTCGCTTAACTTTCAACCTTTTTCGGTAATCCACCACGCCGTTGTATTTAACTTCACCTTCTGTAACAACCATTTGCGCTTCGCCCCCGGTTTGAACCATATTACACGCTTTTAGCAGTTGTATCAATGGTATATATTCTCCGTTCAATGTAAATTTCAGCATCTTGTAAAAGTAACAAAATAACCTGTCGCAAGATTTATCAGGCATAATTTCTACCTTTGAAACATGGCATTAACCTCGTTAAAACATAAAACAGATGTTAACAAATCCCTTTCGTTTGATGATACGGAGATTTCGTTCCGCGGGAAAAGCAACGCATATATAAACCGGGCATATTGGTTGTTTAAAATTATCAGCAATAATTTTTTGACCAAAGTTGGTCCGCCAATTACTGAGCTGGCCTTAAAAATCGGGTTACCAATAAAATCCCTGATAAAGGCTACCATTTTTAAACACTTTTGCGGAGGAGAAACTATTGAAGAATGCGAAGCAACCGTGATCGCACTCGATAACGGGAAAGTTGGTTCCATATTGGATTACTCTATAGAGGGCGCAGAACGCGAAGATGTATTTGACCATACCTGCGCAGAAATTATTAAAACAATTAACCGTGCGAAAGGAGATGTCAGGATTCCGCTAACTGTCTTTAAAGTTTCTGGGATTAGTCGTTTTTGCCTTTTGGAAAAACTAAACCGCAGCGCTGTTCTTTCTGCTTCTGAAGAAGCTGAATTAATAAAAATTAATAACCGTGTTAATTTGATTTGCGAAACCGCTTTTAAAGCAGGCGTCCAGATTATGATTGATGCCGAGGAAAGCTGGATCCAGAATGCAATTGATACAATTGCAAAGAAAATGATGGGTTTATACAATTGCGAAAAGCTGACTGTTTACAATACCTATCAATTATATCGCAAGGATAAACTTAAATCTCTCAAAGAAGATTTTCTGTATTCAATTTCAGAAGGTTTTACACTAGGTGCTAAACTGGTACGTGGCGCCTACATGGAAAAAGAGGGCAAAAGAGCTTTAGAATATAATTATGCTTCCCCAATCCACCTTAGTAAAAAAGAAACCGACGATGATTACAATGCCGCCATTCTATTTTGTTTAGAAAATGTAGAGCGCATCGGGTTTGTAGCGGGAACCCACAATGAAGAAAGTTGTCTTTTACTCGCTGAATTTATGGACCAAAAAGCAATTACCCATAGTAATCCGCACGTTTATTTTTCTCAACTTATGGGCATGAGTGATAATTTAAGCTTTAACCTGGCTGATGCCGGATATAATGTTGCTAAGTACGTCCCGTACGGTCCTGTTAAAGAAGTTCTTCCCTATCTTTTTAGGCGGGCGCAAGAAAATACATCTATTTCCGGTATGATGGGCAGAGAATTAAGTCTGATTGTGTCAGAAAAAAAACGTCGTAAGCTTAATTAATTTGGTATCGGCGTAGTCAATTTTTTCAGCAAACCTTCAGAAATCTCATCGGAATACGTACCGTATGCATTAAAAAAACTGCCCTTGATGCCAAACTTAGCGGATTCGATTACATAGATCACAGACATATCGCCGGGGTCGCTCATCCCTTCAAAACGATAAACTTTTACAATCTCAAAATCGTCAGGATTCAGGCTAATGTTTCCTTCACTGGAGTGTAAAGCATTATCTTTCATGTTAAAATCATACGTGTACCCTTTAGCTTTCAAATCGTTCAAGGTTTCAACTACAGTAGGTTTTTGTGTTGGATCTGCCATAATCAAAAAACACATTCGTGAAAATATTGTTTGAGGGATTCTTTCTTAAACAGGCCTTGTTAATAAACCTGAAGTATAAATAAAACTCTCAAGGGTTTCAGGAAGGGTCAATAAATGAGTGGTTAATCCAAGTTCAGCGGCGGCTTTAATGTGTTGCGGACTGTCATCAATAAACAGGGTTTCTTTAGGATCTAAATGATTTTCATCTAATACAAACTGAAAGATATTGGCGTTGGGTTTTCTCATTTTCATGAGATGTGAGTAATAGTCTTTTTCAAATAAGACGGTATTAGACGGAATTTTATACTCTGTTTGCAGGTAATTTAGAATCCATTCGTAATGAATCGCGTTATTATTGCTCAGAAGAAAACTGCGGTAACGTTTATTAATTTCCAGCAAAATTTCATGATTAACCTTCGGAACACCAATCAGAAGAGTG
>JACMND010000046.1 GCA_014378705.1 Pedobacter sp.
GGACTGTAAACCTCTACGGCAACCGGACTTTCCAGCCGGCTAACTTCTTTTAAAGTTCCTGTTATGACAACTTCATTTAGTGATTTCCCATCGGGCATCAAATAAAAATCCATGTCTACCAATTGGCTGTCTGCTATAATTACGGGTTTTATTAATGGAAGATATCCAACCGCAGAAGCTTTTATTCTGTAGGTACCAGGCAGAATTACTGAAATTTTGTAGCCACCCAAACTATCGGTAATTGTTCCATGTTTAGTTCCGATAAGAGAAATACTAGCAAACTTTAATGGCTCATTGGCAGAATAAACATTTCCTGATACGGTGTGCGGTATTTGACAAACCGCAGATAACACAATACCAAATAAAGTCAGGAAAATGAAAAAGAATTTCATAAATAAATAATTAGAGCCATAAAAATACAAATTTAGATTAATCTAAATATATTTTTTGGTAATTTATATTTTTATTTTTTGTGGGTAATTTTAAGAGCATTCTAATTATTTTATGTTGCTAAACCTTTACAAAATTTAGCGGCATTACAGATCAAATAATTCTGCATCTCAGATTTTCTTTCAGATATTTGCGTTTTAATATTTGTTATGTCTAATGGAATAAACATCAGGAATAAAAGGGCTTCTTTTGAATACCACATCCTGGAAAAGTTCACGGCCGGTATTCAACTTTTGGGTACAGAAATTAAATCTATCCGTGAAGGGAAAGCAGATATTAATGATGCTTTTTGTGCTTTTTTGGGACCTGGTTTACATGTAAGAAATATGCAGATTGCGGAATATTCTCACGGCTCATTTTACAATCATGAAGCAAAACGTGACCGTGCTTTATTACTTAATAAAAAGGAACTTGCTAAATTAAAAACCAAGATTGAAGAAAAGGGATTTACAATAATCCCGCTCAGAATATTTACCAGTGAAAGAGGGTTTGCTAAATTAGAAATTGGACTTGCCCAGGGTAAAAAACTTTACGATAAACGGGAAACTTTAAAAGATAGGGACGCAAAAATAGAAATGGACCGGGCGATGAAGAAGTAAATTGGCAAGCAGGTGGGCGTTAGCAGCCGATGCCATATAATCTAATTGGCTGAAATATATTGCCAACTTGGAACTGTTTTACTGGCAGCTACTACTGCTAAGTTTCAACCACTACCCCTACCAGACAACTTTTAAAACTACCATGCCTGGTCTCCCACAAGGGGAACAAACCTAAAAGTATCAAGTTCAAACTTTTCATATTCTGTTTCGCTTACCCTGATAACAGTTAACATTTTTTGGGTTTGTTCATCGCCTACCGGGATAACCAAAATCCCTCCTATTTTTAATTGTTTTAATAAAATTTCAGGGACAAAAGGAGCTCCAGCAGTTACAAGTATCTTATCATATGGAGCGTGATCTAAAATTCCTTTGGATCCATCGCCACAAAAAAAATGCGCCTGATAACCCATGTGTGGTAAAACAAGTTTTGTACGATTATATAAATTTTCCTGCCTTTCAATTGTGTAAACATCAGCACCGAGTTCAATTAAAATACAGGTTTGATAGCCGGAACCGGTACCAACCTCCAAAACTTTATCGCCCTTTTTTATGTGCAGAAGTTCGGTTTGATAAGCAACCGTATAAGGCTGAGAGATTGTTTGTCCGTCGCCAATTGGAAAAGCGATATCCTTGTAAGCCTGAAGCCAAAATGTTTCATCAAAAAAGTAATGACGTGGGACCTTTGCTATGGCCCCAAGTACATTTTTATCTTGAATTCCTCTATCCTTAAGCTTTTCTGCCAGTTTTTTACGGGCGCCCCTCTCACGGTAATTATCTACAAACTTATGTGCCATGTAATTTCAAAAATAGGATTCAAAACGGATAAATTTGCAAATCATATTGTTGGATATAAATCCGCTTAAAGCGTATGGCTAAAAGCACAAAGCTAATACGGATCTACATCAACCTGAACATAAACCCCTTTATTATTCGGCTCAGATTGAAAGGTAGCTAATGTTTGTTTAAGCATCTCTTTAACTTTTTGAATGGAAATGCCGTCTTTTTCAATTTTTATCAGGATGGTTTGAATATAATAATTACGTATTCTGCTGATTAGCGGAGCTTGCGGACCAAGAATCCGGTTTGCCAATTGCTTTTTTAAAACTTCCGATAATTTCCAGGAAATAACAGCCAGCTTATTAATGTCTTTGTGCTTAACATTTAACTGAATGAGCCTGTAAAGTGGTGGATAATGAAAGTTTCTACGCTCCAAAATTTCAGTATTAAACATCGCATCATAATCATTTCTGACTACCTGGTCTAAAATCCTGTGCGTTGTATCATACGCCTGAATAATTACCTTGCCTTGTTTTTCCCTTCTGCCGGCTCTACCTGAAACTTGCGAAAGCAATTGGAAACTTCTTTCAAAGGCCCTAAAATCTGGGTAACTCAAAATACTATCTGCACTGATAATTCCAATAATGGTCACATTACTAAAGTCAAGGCCCTTTGCTACCATTTGAGTGCCGACCAAAATATCAATACGCCCTTCTTCAAAATCATTTAATAAATTCTGAAAGCTGTTTCGTGCCCTCGTAGAATCCAGATCCATACGGGCGATTCTAGCATTTTCAAAGATTAGTTGAAGTTCGTCTTCAATCTTTTCAGTTCCAAAACCCTTTTGCTCGATCCGCGTAGAGCCACAAGCCGGGCAGGCGTTCAAAATTTCCTGTTTATAGCCACAGTAATGACAATGTAACTTGTTGCTGCTTTTGTGGAAAGTAAGGCTTACATCGCAGTTAATACATTTAGGGGTGTAACCGCAAGTTATGCAAAGTAAAAAGGGGGTATAGCCGCGTCGGTTCTGAAATAAAATAACTTGTTCTTTACGGGATAAGGCTGCTTCAATCTCAGTGATAAGCACACTGCTAAAATGCGATCGCATGATTTTACGCTTGGTTTCTTCGGCGATATTTACAACTTCAATAGCAGGAGGTAAAACCCCACCATATCTTCCTTTCAATTCTACCAATCCATATTTTTTAATTTTTGTATTGTAAAAGGATTCTAATGAAGGTGTCGCTGATCCCAATAAAACCTTAGCTTGATGCAATGAAGCCATATAAATTGCCGAATCTCTGGCATGATATCTTGGTGCTGGATCAAATTGCTTGTAAGATGATTCATGTTCCTCATCTACAACGATAAGCCCGAGGTTGCTAAAAGGCAAAAATATAGCCGATCTGGCACCTAACACGATGCTGTACTCCTTTTTTAAAACTTTTTGCCAAACTTCAACACGTTCATTATCACTGAATTTTGAATGGTAAACGCCAATCCGCGAACCGAAATATTTACGTAAACGCTCAATCACCTGCGTGGTAAGTCCAATTTCCGGCAAGAGATATAATATTTGTTTGTTTTGTTCAAGTACTTTTTCAATTTGCCTGATATATATTTGGGTTTTGCCTGAAGATGTTTCACCGTGCAGCAAAACCATATCATGGCTTGTAAAAGCCGAATTTATTTCGTTATGAGCGTTCTGCTGTGCCTCACTTAATTTAAAGCCGGCGGCTAATTGCTCCTGATCTGCATTTAACCGACTGACAATTTGATCTTCCTGAATAAAAACTCCCTTATCTATTAAGTTTTTTAATGCCGCTGCCCCGCTCCCGCTACTTTCTAATAATTCTGATTTGCTTATTTCCGGCTGTTGCTTTTGCAACTTTATAAATCCCATTAAAACTTCAAGCTGCCTGGGTGCCTTTTCAAGTATCCCGAAAAGAGCTTTCATATTTTCAGGATCTTTATACGGATCGTTTAATTTGATGATACTTTTTTTTCGTGGCTTAAATTTCTCCTGAATTTCTTCGGAAATATGGATAAACCCCTTATCAAAAAGGGACTTTAATAAAGGGAAAATTGTTTTTTGACCGAGTAGCTTACTGATATCGCTCACCCGAAGTTCCTGCTGTAATTCAAGGGCGTCAACAATGAGAAATTCCTTGTCGCTGAGTTCTGATTTATCTAAATTTCTATCACTGAGAAGGCTTATCCGGGTTTCACTGGCTAATTTTAAAGCCGCTGGCAATGCGGCCTGCATCACCTCACCCAAATTGCAAAGATAATATTCGGCCATCCACTGCCAAAGTTGAAGTTGCAGGGTATTAACAATCGGCTCATCATCCAACACTTCTATTAAATATTTCGCTTCGTAAAGAGTTGGAGGTTCGGTACTGATGTTATAAATTATAGCGGTATAGATCCGGCTTTTGCCGAATTGAACAACTACTCTCTTACCAATAGCAATTTGGTGATTTAAATCATACGGAACGCGGTAGGTATAAGTGCCTGAAATCGCCATTGGCAGAATAACTTCTATAAAAAGAGTTTTACGCCCTAGTTGTTGCGCCTCGTTAAACTGCAGCATTATTTGTTTTTGATCGTAGCTAATAGTAAAGACGCCCAGCCGGTTATAAAAAACAAACCACCGATTGGCGTAATTGGTCCGATAAAAGACGTTTGAGATATACCCAATATGCTTTTTGCAGATAAGATATATAAAGAACCGCTGAACAAAAAGATCCCAAATGTAAAACACCAATATGAAGTGTTAACTAAGCGACTTTTAAACCTCGAAAATGTTGACAGAAACAATAATGCCAAAACATGGTAAAATTGGTACTGGACACCGGTTTCCCAAGTCTTTAGTTCGGCGGAGCTTAGAACAGACTTAAGGCTGTGAGCTCCAAATGCACCAAAAACTACAGCTAAAATACCCAGAAATGTAGCTGTAAGTATTATTTGTTTATTCATGTGAAGTATAAAAAGCTAAATTAATAAAGATGGAAACAATTCTTTGACTAGCCCTTAAAAATATAATTTTGCTTAAATCAAAACAATGAATAAAATAATCCTGACCACCTCATTATTGTTAGTGGCAGTATTTACGGTTGCTTATTTATACTTCTTAAACATTTCTGCGGAAAGTAGAAATATTGATAAAACGTTATCTCTGGTTCCGTATGACGGGGCATTGGTCTTTAAGATTAAAAATGATAAAGGTATTTATGATATCTTTTCAGATTACAAGCTTTTTAATGCGATTACCGGTCAACAAAAACAACAAGAAATCGCGGCTTTAAGGTCTATATTTTTCAATTCTAAATTAATATTTGAGCAAACTCTTGGTCAGAATATCTTTTTAACCTTTCATCCTGAGGCCGATTCAGTATCATTGCTTTGGTTAATGCCATTACCCAAAAACCTCTCTCTAAATGAATTTAATAAATATGTATTATTAAATAAAGAGATTGTGTTAAATGGTTTAGATCCTAAAAAACCTGTTAATGAGGTGTTCATTAAATCTACCAAGAGAACCTTTTACTTGCATATAAATGAAGGTTTTTTAGCTGCAAGCTATTCTAAAAAGTTGTTGGAAAAAGCATTAGATATTACGTTACCTAAGATAAGCGGCAGATTGGTTGAAGAAATTAACCGCTCTAATAATCAAAATGAGAATTCACCGGCAACAATTTTTATAAATTATCGCAGCGGCATTCCCTTCCTTTCTCACTTTTTCAAAGACAATCTGAGCGGGAATTTTTCTTTGCTAAATAATTTTAATGGTATTGCTACACTCAATATGAACTTTAAAAGTGATGCCTTAATGTTTAACGGAATCACCAGTACGGATACATTAAGGAAAAATTACATCAACTTGTTTGTTAAACAGAAATCTGTAAAAAATATCTTAAAACGCCTTGTTCCGGCAAACACATCAAATTTTATTTCTTACGGTGTTTCAAATTATTTGGTTTTTCATCGGGATTTGAAACAATTACTTAAACTTAGAAAAGATCTGGACCAGCTGAATAATACACTCCAGAAAATAAGAAACGAGAGCGGAATTGACCCGGACCGTGACGTTAAAAAATTATGGAGCAATGAATTTATATCTTTTCAATTATCCACACAGGAAAAATATG
Organism: Pedobacter sp.; assembly: GCA_014378705.1. Lineage (GTDB taxonomy): Bacteria > Bacteroidota > Bacteroidia > Sphingobacteriales > Sphingobacteriaceae > Daejeonella. The sequence goes on from JACMND010000046.1 coordinate 5,978, forward strand.
GCGCTATACAATTAAAGAATGGGAGGCAGATGCAGTTTTTAATGGAGCCATTGAGTACAGAACATTCTGATAACATCCGGCACATCAGTTACGCCGGTTTGTTCTATTATTACTTTGGAGATGGCTTTAAACAGTTTAACAGGCCGTTTTACACCATTATCGATAATCAAATGATCATTTCTAATTCGGCAAACAGCATTCGCCGTTATCTAAACGGATATAGCAAATCTTTACTTTTTGAAACGGAAGGGTTTATTCATTTTGACCAACTTGTTGCTGATCAAAGCAACATTTCAATTTTTATCCATAATAAAAATTCAGGAAGTAATATTGAATCTTTGTTAAAGCCCTCGTATGCATCTACATTTAAAAACAAAAATTACGGGTTAAAAGATTTTTATGGGTTATCTTATCAGTGGAGCAGTGATGGAGATCGTTTGTTTACTAACTTTTATGCGGGATACAATCAAGGGCTATTAACTGATAGCGCAGAAGCTAAAATTACCGGTTCGCCGTTACAGAATTAAGAAATGCAACAAACATTAATTTATACGGTATAAAAAGGTCATGAAGAAATTCACTTTAATTCTGTTACTTATTTTCAATGCCGCCTTAACCCGGGCACAGCAACTTGGTCTTTTTAATTCAGGCACCTTATATGATGCTTTTGAGAACCCTTCACAGAAAGCATTTCAAGCTGACAGTAGTAACAAATTCGCGTTCAATTTTTTTATACCTACCGTATCTTTCAACACCTCATTTAGAGGCCCGGCCGAAAATAATTTCAGTGCCCTCGTCTACAAGGGCATCATTACCGGCAACGAACTAGCGATTGGAGAAAATGGAAGAAATACTTTAACTGCAAATTCAAACAATTACATCCTCATGTTCCGGATTTTTAAAAGCGTTCAATACAATCAGGAACTGGGTTTTTCATGGCAAATACGGAACGAAGGAAAGGTGAATGCCACAAACGAAACATTTGCGATACTTCATAATTATCTACTGTTTGATCAGGATGTTTACAGTAATATCTTTAATAATAGCGGTTATAATCAGTCATATAATCAATATAGCTTTAATTATAGAGAAGATTATAACAGGAGATTGTCTTTGGGCGTTAAACTAAGTTTACTAAGCGGTATTACTTATAATAGTTTAAATGTGGAGCAATCATCTTTATTTATCAATCGGGAAACCGATGAA
>JACMND010000003.1 GCA_014378705.1 Pedobacter sp.
AACTCTTATTGGTAAGTACCCCTACAGTTCCATTTGCGGTAGATAGCCCCGAGCCTCCTCCGCCGCCACCTCCATCTCCATTTTTATCGCTTGAAAGACCACCATTCCCACCTGAAAACTTAATTGTACCTACACTTGGTAGTCCTGCTGGTCCTCCTAAACCGCCAGCAACTGTTGTAGTAGATCCTCCTCCTGCAGCAACAACAGAAGTACCGTTAAAACTAGTATTGCCGCCAGCAACACCTGTCGCTCCGCCCGCACCAATTGCAACTGAATATTGATTACCGGGAATAACAGTTACAAAACTACTTGCATAAGCTCCACCTCCACCACCGGCCCTATTTCTACTAACAATACTACCACCACCACCGCCGCCACCCCAGGATTCAACCTTAATACTGGTTACTCCGGCAGGAACCGTAAAAACAATCCCGGTACCTGGTGTAATAAATATTTCGGGTGATTGACCGAATACCTCAGAAAAAGGTACAAAACCCAAAAAACCAGATACAAAAAGGATTAAGGATTTATATACAGTTTGATTTAGATAAGCCAGAATATTAGAAAGTAATTTTGTTTCCATACCTAATTCTTTAAGGTAGTTTCAGAGGTGTATCCTGCGAAAGCAATGAGTATAAATTGAGGCTTAGCTAAAAGCTGAACCTGAGAATTGTGGTCAGTAAAATATTTTTTAAGGGAAAAGTTAGTGAAAAGAGAAAATTTTGACGGGGTTAATACTGCTTTTCGGAAGCAAGAATAATAGTAATAAATATCCAAAAGAATATTAAAGAGAACGAATGTAAAGCAATGAACTAATAAAACAGGTAGCATATTACCAAATTAACGACGTTAAGAAATAGTTAAAAGTTATTATTAGAATGAAATTATCAGATGTTCAGCACATTGCTGGTCATCGTACATAAAAATTAATAACTTAATGAGAGCCGTTAAAAATTATTTTTCAATAATGTTCAACCTTATACTATTTACGTGCCATGAAGAATACACCTCTATTTTATACACCTGTATTAAATAGAGTGTAAATAAGATTGTTATAAAAAATGATCAGGGGTTAATGGAAAGGGTATCTTCATACGCCTGATTTAAATCCTCAACAGAATTTACTTCAAAATCATCACCCCATGGATTCCATGAAATATATTTAATACCGTTCAGGTCTTCTTGTGCGGAAGCATTTTCTGAGGTCAGGATTTCCTCATATACCCCAAAATTACCCAGGCTGTAATAATTTAGGATTGCGTTTTTAAGCGTATGAGATGTTACCAGTTCAAAGCCCATTACTTCGATCCAGTTTTTGATAGGGGCAATTTGAATAGATAACATATCCAGTTGATTTACAATATATTATAATAACATAAAAATGACTTGCAGGTTTTAAACCTGAAAAATAAAAATTAAAATTGTTTGAAATAACAAAAAAATACTTTTGAGGAAGTTGAGGAGGGGATTATTCAACTTAAAAAAGAAATAAGGCAAGCATTTTATTTTATAGTTCTGCCACCGATAGGATCAAAATAGGGTAAAAAAATCCCCGTTAAAGGTTAGCGTTATTTATATTTATAGACAAGTATGCTCCTGTTGTTATGGGCGTAAATAAATAGGATTACAGTCAGGAGAATCAGCCCGCAAATTAGACCGATGGCAGGAGCCGTTATTAAAGTAATGCTCCAACCAGAAACGTAAGAACCAACTACATCGCATAAATTAACCATGGCCATGTAGGCTGTGAATTGAGATCCGGCAATTTCTTTAACACATAGTGACATGAGTAAAGGCATTGCAGCCACGCTGATTAAAGGATCGGCCATGTTTAAAAGAACTAAGCCGGAAGAAGTAAAACTTTTAAATATCCAGAATTGGGCCATCGCAGAAAAAGCCAGTAAAAAGGAGCATATAAAGAGCATCACCATAAAAAGCAATCTTTTTGGGCCCATTCTGTCTGCCAAAATTCCACCAGATAATGCCACAACTACTACGGCTATACTTCCAACACTTCCCTGTAAAACAGATAATTCCTGATCGGGCCATTTTAAAATGTGAATGAGGTGAAATGAGTAAGAACGAAAAAAAACACTTACTAAAAAGTATATCAATGCGATTGTAAGGAAAGATTTTAAGCTGTCAACGCGGGAAATTGCCTGAAACAGCTTTTTGAATAATACATTTAAATTGGGATTGTGATGGATTTTCTTCGTGAACACACCTAATCTACGAGACGGGAAAATGGAGTCGTGCCTGTCTAATTTTATAAAAAAAGTAACGATTGTAAAAAAAAGTAAAAAGCAAGATTGGCCTAAAGCAGCGTAAAAAAACCCAAACGTGTGAATAATTGTTGAGAGAATTGCCGCACCGATAGAAATTCCAATTAGAAAGCCGCCCCGCATAAAACCATTAATGCGACCTCTTTCATTTTCTTCGATAATGTCTATGGCTATAGCATCTACACTTGCATCTTGTATCGAGGCAAATATGCTGTGTATAAAAAATGCCGCGGTCATCAGGTAAAGCTGGTTGACCGGATCATTTATTAAAAGTAAACTGAGTGAGGCCAGAAACGCGACAAATTGAGCTAAAACAACCCACTGTTTTCGATGTCCGATAACCGAATACTGATATCTGTCTATAATTGGTCCCCAGATAAACTGTAAAATCCAGGGTAACCCAACTATGGCTATAAAAGTACCGACTGTGGTTGTGGTTACTCCCCGGGCGCTTAAATAATTAACGATTGCAGTGAGGGCAAATCCCGCCGGGACACCCTGCATCACATACATGTAAAAAAATACAAAGTATCTTAAATTTCGGTTTTCGTTTAAAACCGGATATTTAATATTAAAAGCCATGTTTGCTTTTTCTGCCAGCTATTAAGAAAATTTGCCCGTTTATCACTAATCTCATTTCAATGAACCATTACATTTTTTATGATTGCAATGTTTTATTTTATTAATAAAATGATCTTTTATCAATGTTTAACCAACCAATATATTTGCACTAATTATCATTTTACGAATCAGGCAATTATGCTTTAGCGATGCTTAGAAGCGATGCAGTAAACATAAATTATATACAACACGTAAAATTTGTAAACAAAATATATGCTTAATTAATTAATAAAATTTGATGTACCCATTGTTATGAAATGGATATTAGTTTAAGATTTTCTTGCTAAAAACCTGGACGAGATTTTATGGCTTGATGACGCCTGGAAATGTGTAAGGGCAACTATTTAGAGCCTTCTAAATTACGCGACTGGATAACGAATCTGAACAATGACAGACTAAATTTTTATGAAGAGCACAAAATTGTTTATTAGTCCGCTAAGTGGAAAGTTACTGAAGTGCAAATAATAGAACGGTATGATTAGGCTATCAGTGCCCTCGCAAGAAAGATCTATGAGGCACTATGTAAGTAAAATAAATAAATGCTCAATTTTTTATTTTTGAAAACCAGCGAAGTCAGGCTTATCGTAGTGTTATGAATTATAATTTCATTTAGATACTCACCATGTTAATTAATAGGCAATCCAATCAAAAACTTTGATCCTTTCCCCAGGATGCTTTCAACTTTTAATTCACCACCATGAGATTCTACAATTTGCTTAGAAATATACAATCCCAATCCCAGGCCTCCAAGGTTTGAGGAAGCATTAATTCTTTCATAACGGTTAAAAATGATTTCCAAATTTTCCTTTGAGATTCCAGGCCCGTTGTCTTCAACTAATAGAATAGCTGTGTTATCTTGGGCAAAAGATGAAATCCTGACTGGTTTTCCACCGGCATATTTAAGGGCATTGGTTAAGAGGTTGGTTATAACTTGTTGAATGCGAACCGCATCCATGTTAAGGGGTATATTCTCTTTTAAATCAAGTGTAACCGCACATCCCGAGTCGGTAATTTCATTATTGTGTTCTTCAAATACCTGACTGATGATCATATTGAGATCCGTTTTTTGCTTATGAAGTAGCATAGTGCCCTGGGAGATGTGGGTAACATCCAGCATATTACGGATCAACTTTGACATTTTATCAATCTGCCTGTTTAACAAGTTAACAATATTCTTCATTTTTTCAGGGGCAATTGCAGAAAGATCATTTTTCTCTAAAGCCCTTGTTAAACTTTGAACCTGTAGTTTAAGAGGGGTGAGAGGCGTATTTAACTCATGCGAAGCAATGGATAAAAACTCGTCCCTGGCAACCAGCGCCTTTCGCTCATGTTCCAGATCAGACCTTAATTTAACCATCGAAAGTTGAGTTTGAACACGGGCAATTAACTCTTTACTGGAAAAGGGTTTTACTAAGTAATCATCTGCTCCTGCTTCGAGTCCTTCAACGGTAGCTTCATTTCCAGCCCGTGCAGAAAGAAAAATAACAGGAAGAGAGTTAGTTCTTTTCTTTCTTTTTAATTCTCTTAATAACTCAAACCCATCCATTTCAGGCATCATTATATCACTGATAACTAAATCAGGACGACGGCTCTTCACAACATTCAGCGCTTCCCGCCCATTAACTGCCACAATTACGTTGTAATTTTGGTCAAGCATATGGCTCAGATATTCACGCATATCCGCGTTATCATCCACTATTAATATGGTAGACCTTGTTTCACTTGGGATATTAATAATAACGGGTTCAGGCACCCAGCGAGATGCTTCATCAATAAAGGCATCTGCCTTTAACCGGGTTGACTCTGATTTTCGTTCAACTTTAATCTGATCTAATGGCAAGTGTGCGTAACCCTTTGGAATGAAAACCCGAAAAATAGTGCCTTTCCCTTCCGTACTTTCCACCATTATTTTCCCCCTGTGAACTTTCACCATTTCCTGAACGATTGCAAGACCAATCCCTGACCCTTCAAAACTTCTTGATTTTGCACCTTCAACACGATGATACCTATTAAATATCTTTGGAAGTTCTTCTTTTGATATCCCTATTCCTGAATCCTGAACACTAAGTTCAACTCCATCTGGAAGATTCTTCAAAAAAACCTGAACGCTTCCCTGAAAGGTAAACTTAAAGGCATTGGAAAGAAGGTTTAAAACAATCTTTTCCCACATCTCAACATCAATAAAAATGGATTCAGAAAGCACCTCCGAGTTTACCTTCAAATTAAGATTGCCTTTTTGCATTACAGAAGTAAACTGGCTTGCTAAATCCCTGGTAAAGTTTGCCAGGTTTACAGGTTCAAAAGATGCCTCTACACGACCAGCTTCCATTCTTGAAAAATCAAGAAGCGAATTCACCAATTTCAAAAGCCTAAGCGAGTTACGGTAAATAGATTCAAACGTTTCACGGCCGATACTTATTTCTGTACCTTTTGTTTGTGCAAGTAAATCCTCCAGAGGGCCAAGAATAAGCGTTAGCGGTGTACGGAATTCATGACTGACGTTGCTGAAGAAAGTATTTTTCAATTGATCAAGTTCTGCAAGTGCTTTTGCCCTATCCCTTGCATCTACCTGAACTTTGGCGCTAGCTACTGCTGATGAGATTTGCCCGGCAACAAGATCAAGAAAACTTCGGTACGACTCATCAAACGGAAGATGAGAACTTAAACCAACCAGTAATAACCCAACAACCCCCGACGACGTCTTAATAGGCAAAACTAATGCAGAGCTTACAGGATCCAGTTCGTATCCACTCTGAAGCTGCTTAATATCTGAAGGAAGTTGCGCTAAAAATTGCGATCGTGCGCTTTTACAAACTTGCTTAAAGATATTGCGACTATTATTTTCTGAAAAATGTATGTTTTGATTGGGATTTTCTAAACCAGAGGAACAACAAACATTTGCAGTTAAACCATCCGCTGATAAGATCATTAAAACAGCAAAGGGAATATCCCGCGTTTGTTGCTTTATTACAGACAAACTTTCCTCATAAACTTCTTCAACCGTAGGTTTAGCCCCGGCCTGGTTCCCTATCTCCCTTAAAGTTTTTAGTCTCCGCTCCCCGATTACTTTTTGTGTGGTTTCTATTGCCGTACACAATATGCCCCCGAAACCGCCCCTCTCATCAATAATGCGTGCGAAAGAGAAAGTGAAGTAAGATTCCTCTGAAAATCCATTCCGATGCAGATAGTAGATCTGATCTTCTGCCCAGCTTCCAATTCCGGTAGCGATTACACCTTTCAACATTCCATAAAGTGACTCCCAGGCTTCCGGCCATACTTCTTTAAGGGGTTTGCCCAAAGCCCAAAGTTGCTTTTCTCCTAGTACAGTTGCATAACCGGCATTGTAAAAGGTGATAAAATCCGGACCCCATAACATAAGTGCCGGGAATTGGGAACTCATAGAGGTAGTCAGGATAGTTACAAAACTTTGAGACCATTTTTCAATCGGACCAAGGGGATTGTCAGACCAATCTTTTTCGTGAATCCGTTTTGCGTTTTCATCAGAGCTTGTTAAAAGAACATCAGGCCAACTATTTTTGTTGATAGACATACTAGTTTCTAAAAGTTGCTTAAAATACGAAATTACGCGTAATGCAAGGTAATGATGTTATGGATTCTTGAACATTGCAACTAGCAGACTTGAAGAAAATTTTCAATATTTACCGATAAGATTTGGCAAAAATCGGTAGCCGGTTCAAATCCGGTGAATATTATCGTTAATTATAGTTTGCAGATATAAATAGATTCAAATTTTGACTTCCCGAGTTTTTCTGGATGCTATTTACAACACCCTAATAATTTGGTAGCAGATGTATAGTTTTGTTTTCCCTGATAAAGAATTTTTCCAACAACCACTTATGATACACAAACTATCGCTACCTTATTTTCGTTAAAATATTATTTCCTAACACAATTCTTCTGCAGCACCAAAGCAACCTTTAAATTAACCTTTTTTGCTTGCAAAAGCACTTTGCCCTGTTTTTTAATAAAACCAAACTATTCCCCTTTGATATTGTGCACCAAATTTTCTTAAGCATAGGCAAGTATCTTTATAACCATTCACAACATGTTCTCTTACCTTGTTTGATAGAACCCTTTTAACAAATTAACCAAAGCATCTCTGTGTATCCACCCTACTTTCTGACCCCACTTCAATTGTTGGGGAGACGCCCTTATAACCAGTAATTATCCTTTTTTGATTTAAAAAACCGAGGTTTAATAATAAACTTACTGTTTGAATACCGCTTTCTACATTAAAGTATCAACCTT
>JACMND010000047.1 GCA_014378705.1 Pedobacter sp.
ATACTTTCAGGGAATTAGAAATCAATTTACCTTCGTTTTTAAACAGAATGGAACAGATTTTCAGCAAACAGTATGGAGTGAACTATTGACTATTGAAGCTGGAAAGCCGATAAGTTATTTGACTTTGTCGAAGAAAATGAAAAACCGTTTAGCAATCCGTGCGATTGCATCCGCAAATGGAAAGAATAACATTATGATTGTAATTCCCTGTCACAGGGTAATTGGCAGTAACGGTTATTTGGTTGGCTATTCCGGGGGTTTATGGCGTAAAAAGTGGCTGCTTGAACATGAGGCCCGGATGATGAAAACTGGCCAGACAACATTAACACTACACTAATGGGAATAGATTCTACCCTGGAAATTATACTTCGTACTTCTTCAGTTTATCTGTTTTTAATTGTGGCAATCAGGCTGTTTGGTAAAAAAGAGTTGTCTCAGTTATCTACCACCGACCTGGTTTTTATTGTTTTGATCAGTAATGCCGTACAAAATGCTATGGTTGGTGCCAATACCAGTTTGTACGGTGGGATTGTTGCCGCAAGCGTTTTATTTATAATGACCTACATTTTAAAGTTGATTATCTACCGGTATCCCAAACTAAGGGATTTTATAGAAACGAAGGCTGTAATTCTTGTTCATAACGGAAAGCTAAATGTTGATCATCTTCATCAGGAAAGTATCAGCATGGACGAACTTGAACAGGCAATAAGGGAACATGGGGTTGACTCTTACAAAAAGGTTGTACTGGCTGTTTTAGAAATTGATGGGAATATCAGTGTTATATCGGGAGACGACAATAAGCTTAAACAAACATCCCACAAAACAAGGCGGAAAAGAAAAGACCTTACCCGTATGAGCTAATCAAGCTTTATTTCTTTGTTTACCGGAGAAAAAAATCATGATAAGGGAGCCGCAAATGATGGTTGTCCAGCCTATCCACTTATAATGTACCATGCCTGATGCAATCCTGGCGAGCTTTTTAAGTGGAATAAAGTTGAAATAATCATGAACCTTAAAATAAACCGCTACAAGCGTAAATAAAAGAACAATTAAAATACCCCATCCCGTAAAATTTACCAACCATAATTTTTTAAGTATAGCTGCCACGATGCCAACCGCGGCGAAGGTAAAAACAATGCTGGCAAGAACAGTATCTATGTCCCAATAATTCCAATTGCCAATTATCGGGATCCTGAGCATTGGGCTCATACCACCAGCAATAACCATTACAGAACCAATAAGGCCCAAGGTGTTTCTAAATCGCATTTTAAAGTCTAACTTTTAATAACGGGTGGAGGAATTCCGCCTTCTGATAACTGCATTTTATCGGCGAAATGAGCGCAGTAATCCCTGAGATCTTCTACAATATCTTTTTCGCCGGTAGCCCGCAAAAAACTGTCACCCATCGTTTGTAAGGTTTCATAAAAAAAACGTTTCATTTCATCTGCAGGCATGTCATTCGTCCAAAGATCAATACGTAACGCGTTTTTATAATGATGGTCCCATAAAGCCAGGAACATGGATTTTACAGGTAAAGCTTCTTTAGTCGCGTTATCTGTACTTTCCCAAAGTATATTTTGAGGTACATTCTGATCGTCAAGTTCTATAGTTAATTTTATTTCTGCTTTTTTCATGGTAAGAAATTGTATTACAAGGTTTGTATTGAGATTGCCATACAGGTATGGATTAAAATCTAAGTTGTTGTTGAATCTTAATTTTTACTTTAAAATAGCCTGTATGAGGACGATTAGTGCGGCCACAAAGATGATAAATATGGATTGTACTAACCAAAGTTTTATGTTGCTTGAATAAGGGATAACGATTCTAAAAATCAGGTCGACTATAACTAAAATTCCTGCAAACACTAATAAAAAAACGGAAATAATGCTATTAGATTTTGTTGAAACCTGAAATATAAGAAAACAAAAATATCCAATTAAAACGGCTGTTAATATATTTAAGGGTGTTAAGCGAAATTTCATTTTCTCTTGCGGTCCTTTTTAGGGACCGCATCAAATTTAATGCTCTTTTTTCTTCTGGTTACGCCCGGTTTGTTATTCTTGACGGCCGCCAATTTTGCGGGTTTGGAATTACCAATATTTTTTACTTTTTTTTCATGAAAAGCACCCATAAAATCAGGGTCGCTTTTACGCTTTTGCAAATCAATATCTTTGGCTATCGCCTGCCGTTCTTCGTATGGTGTTTCTTCAATGAACACTCCTTCCGGAATACTGGTAACCGGAATTTTCTGCCGAATCAATTTTTCAATTTTGTAGATATAATGCTCCTCCGCCGGGTTACAAAAGGTTATCGCATCGCCCGTTTGAAAAGCACGGCCTGTACGCCCAATCCGGTGAACGTAATCTTCAATAATAATGGGAACATCAAAATTAATTACGTGGCTGACCTTACTTACATCCAAACCCCTGGAAGCCACGTCGGTAGCAACCAGGATACGCACCTCTCCTTCTTTAAATGCGTTAATAGAATTGATTCGCGTGTTTTGTCCTTTGTTGGCATGTATAACCCGAACCTCGTTAGCACCATACCGCTTTTCCAGAAAATGGAAAATATTGTCGGCTACTGTTTTGGTCTTGCAAAAAATAATAAGCCTTTTAACCTCTTCATCCTGCTTGAGCAATTGCTGTAACAGGTTAAGTTTAGTTTTTAAATTAGGAACATAGTACAATACCTGGTTAACGGTTTGGGCAGGGGTTGCTTGTGTACTTACTTCTATGATGGTGGGATTTTTTAAAAAATCGCCGGAAATTTTATGCACCAGCTCACCCATCGTAGCAGAAAACAAAAGGTTTTGTCGCTTTCGCGGAACAACTTCCAATATGCGGTGTATAGATCCTATAAATCCCATATCCATCATTTTATCAGCTTCGTCCATTACCATAAAATGAATATGCTGCGTTACAATATGGCCTGTAAGATATAAATCTAAAAAGCGGCCCGGAGTAGCAACCAAAATATCAACACCTTTTTTTAATTCGGCTATTTGGGTTTTAGGACCCAGCCCACCGTAAATAACTACGGTCCGGAGATCGGTATTTTTTGAAAAGGTTCGAATATTCTCCCCTATCTGCATAGCCAACTCACGGGTTGGAGCAATAATCAATGCCCGGGCTTCCATTCCCTGGGCATATTTAAGCTTCATTAAAATCGGCAAAACAAAGGCGGCGGTTTTACCTGTGCCCGTTTGTGCCACACCCATAATATCCTGGCCGGATAATATCGGCATAATTGCTTTTTGCTGGATCGGTGTAGGCATTGTGTATCCAGCATCAGCAACCGCATTTAAAATCTGTGGATTTAGCTTAAAGTCTGCAAAAGTATGAGGCATGCGGCAAAGATATGGTTTCTGAATTTGGAAGAATAGCCGGGACTAATATTCAAATTCTAAAGCAGGCTATCCAATCAAACCTTTTTTAAGTAGATACTCTGCAATCTGAACCGCATTGGTTGCGGCCCCTTTCCTTAAATTGTCTGCTACAATCCAAAGGTTCAATGCATTTTCCTGAGATTCATCTCTCCGGATCCGTCCTACGAAAACTTCATCTTTTTCATGAGCGTCTTTAGGCATCGGGTATTTTAAATTAGCCGGATCGTCAACAACTATAATTCCTGCCTCTTTTTCCAGAATTGAACGTACTTCTGAAAGATCAAAATCATTTTCAAACTCAATGTTTACAGATTCTGAATGTCCTCCCATAACTGGAATACGAACAGTTGTTGCCGTTAGCCGGATTGAATCATCACCCATGATCTTCTTGGTCTCAAGAATCATTTTCATCTCTTCTTTGGTATACCCGTTATCCTGAAAAACATCTATTTGTGGTATAACATTCAAATCTATCGGGTAAGGATAAGCCATTTCACCAACAATTCCTTTGCGTTCGTTCATCATTTGTTCAACCGCTTTTACACCTGTTCCGGTTACAGACTGATAAGTTGAAACAACCACTCTTTTAATTTTATATCGGTCATGCAATGGTTTTAACACCACAACCATCTGAATAGTTGAGCAATTCGGGTTGGCGATGATTTTGTCATCGTTAGTCAAAACACTGGCGTTAACTTCCGGAACTACCAGTTTTTTATCAGGGTCCATCCTCCATGCCGATGAGTTATCAATCACTGTTGTACCAACTTCAGCAAATCTTGGCGCATCTTTTAATGAAATACTTCCTCCTGCAGAAAATAAAGCTACGTTAGGTTTCATAGAAATAGCCTCATCTACGGTAACTACCGTATAATTATTTCCCATAAATTCCACCTGTTTGCCAGCACTCTTTGCTGATGCTACCGGTATTAATTGTGTAACCGGGAAATTGCGCTCCGCCAAGACTTTTAACATTACCGATCCCACTAAACCGGTAGCACCTACTACTGCAACTTTCATCTAATATTTATTAAAAAATTTCTTTTAAGAATTTAACACCAAGCTAATTACACCTGCTTACTCAATTTACCATTACTAAACCATTTAAGTATATTGTATAATGATTTTTGGAAATTGATTTTATGTTTCAGGCAAATATGAAAATTTGTTTACTCATTTTAATTTTATTTGTGGGTAAATCTGCCTTTACTCAAATAAACAATCCCGTTAAAATTAAAGATGTGGTTATTAATGAGATTTTTGCCGACCCAAATCCTTCGGTTGGTTTACCACCAATTGAATTTGTGGAATTATGGAACACCACCAAAAAAAGTATCAGCCTAAAAAACTGGACTTATAATGACGAAAATACAGAGTTTAAATTTTTTGGGGATACCATTCAAGCCAATGAATTTTTAATACTGTGTGCACGTAACGATACAAATTACTTTAAAAAATACGGACGAGTACTCGGACTTTCACCCTGGCCGTCGCTGAATAACTCTGCAGATAACCTCACGTTAAAAAGTGATTCTGGCCTAATCGTTCATAAAGTAGATTACACAGACGGCTGGTATCAGGATCCTAAAAAAAAAATTGGAGGCTACACGCTTGAATTAGTTGATCATAATTCAATTTGTGAAGGAATAAGAAACTGGACCGCTAGTACAGACTCAACAGGGGGCACACCTGGAAGTCAAAACTCAAATTTTAATATTCATGCAAATTTAACACCATTACAGTTACTGAAAGCAACTTTGGTTGATAGTGTAACTTTAAATCTGGTTTTTAATCGGTTTATTGATAGTGTTCAAGCCGTAATTTTAAAAAACTTTCGAGTTAATAATGGTGTGGGAAATCCAGTTCTAATTGTGTTTGATGGTGATGACGCTTTAAGCATTACTTTAAAATTTGATTTGCCGCTATCATCAGGTAAGATGTATAAAATTGATGCAACTCAGATATCAGATTGCAATGGCACCATTATTTTGCCCATGAACAGTTCAACAGAATTTTATTTTCCGAAAAAAATCACAATCGGTGACATATTAATTAGCGAAATTCTTTTTAATCCAAGGGCCAGCGGTGTTGATTTTGTTGAGATCTATAATAATTCAGACCAGGTTTTGGATATGCAAAACTTGTATTTAAACAATATCACTTTCCCCGATTCATTAAAAAAGGCCAAACGTTTAAGCAATATAGAAACCCTTTTAAAGGCAGGAGAATATTTGGTTTTAACTTCAGATCCTGCTAAAATTAAAGCAGAATATCGTACAGAAAAACCAGATTCATTTTTAAAGTTGGTATCATTTCCATCCTACAATAACGATAAAGGGATTGTTAGCCTCTCAAACAATAATAAGTTGATTGACGAGGTTTCCTATACTGAAAAAATGCATCAAACAATTATCAAAAATGCAGAAGGAATTTCATTGGAAAGAACAAGCTTCGTGAAGCCGGGAAATGAGACAGGAAATTTTAAATCTGCGGCCGCTTCCGTGGGATTTGCTACGCCGGGTTATAAAAATTCGCAGTTTTTTAATGATATTCCAGGAAACGAATTTAATCTTATATCTGCAAGTTTTTCACCTGATAACGATGGATCAGATGACCTGATGCAGATTATGTACAAACTTAACCAACCCGGATTTGTGGCCAATATTACCATTTACAACACATCTGGAAAGATAATCCGCAAATTATATCAGAATATAACACTCGGGACACATGGTTTGGTAGAATGGGACGGAAAAGATGAATCCGACAATATTAATCCTGTGGGTATATATTTGCTTACCGCTGAGTTTTTTAATGCAGAAGGAACTGTTAAAAAATATCGAAAAACCATAATTCTGGCCGCCAAATTAAATTAGTGTTATTCATAAAATTTTACCTTTGAAAAAAATTAAACCTGTGCATGAAAGAATCTATTTTGGTAATCGGATCCAACGGTCAGATCGGAACAGAATTAGTTACGGAATTAAGGAAGATATACGGTGAAGATGTAGTTATTGCATGTGATATACGTCGCCCAGATTACGATATCAAAAATGCAGGCCCGTTTGAATTTGTAAATGTTCTTGAAAAAGAGATTTTAAATAACACTTTTAAAAAGTACAAACCAACGCAGGTTTATTTATTGGCTGCCCTACTTTCAGCCACCGGAGAGCAAAATCCCAAACTTGCCTGGGATCTGAATATGAATGGTTTGTTAAATATATTAGACCTTGCCATAGAATATCAAACCTATAAAGTTTACTGGCCAAGTTCAATCGCGGCCTTCGGGGTTAATTCTCCAAAATTAAACACGCCACAGTATTGCATCATGGATCCGAATACGGTTTATGGCATTAGTAAACTTGCCGGTGAAAGATGGTGCGAATACTATTTTCAAAAGTATGGTTTAGATGTAAGAAGTATTCGGTATCCTGGCTTGATTAGCTGGAAAGCTGCACCAGGAGGGGGTACAACAGATTATGCGATCCATATTTTTCATGACGCACTTAAAAAAGGAAGTTACACATCCTTTTTATCTGCAGAAACCAAATTGCCGATGATGTATATGGACGACGCCATACGGGGTACCATCGAATTGATGGACTCACCTGCTGACCGGATCAGTATTCGTTCGAGTTATAATTTTGCCGGAACTAGTTTTACACCTGAGGATTTGGCAACCGAAATAAGAAAACACATTCCAGGCTTTGAATTAAAATACCAGGAAAATGACCCACGGCAGGCGATAGCAAGCAGCTGGCCTCAATCTATTGATGACAAACAGGCCAGGCAGGATTGGAATTGGAAGCCGGAGTTTAACCTGACAAAAATTACGGAAGACATGCTGGGGAATTTGAAAAGATAAAATCAGGATCAACATGGAGGGACTTGAACAGACTGTTAAAAATTATCAAACACTCATTTAAAATATCAGAGATATGAAGGGAATGCACGATAATGAAATTGCGGTTTTTTCATGGGATTCAAACAAAAGCTATAAAGCAACAGGTTAAAAGAAATATGGCCTGTTTTCCGGATGATTTTATGTTTGTGCTAACAACTACAAAATTTGAAAGTTTGAGAACAAAAATTGTGGCCACATACCGCGAGGATTCGCGTTATTTGCCAATGGCTTCTTCAAATACTGAAATCATACGTGTGTTTTTAAAATACAGTCTATCACTACGTGGAAATGAGGTTCTAAATCAAGAGATTAAAAACCTTAACGCGAAATTAGACCACCCCGCTCAATTCACGTTAATAAAATTGATTTGCTGAGTAAAAAAGACGAAAACGAAAAGCCGGAACCGGTTGGCTATAAAATCACAAAGAAATAATCATATTTATATTAATCTTAAATAATAGTAAGACAAGAATGGGAAGAGCATTTGAATTCAGGAAAGAAAGAAAATTTAAACGCTGGGCAAAAATGGCGGTACAGTTTACCCGTTTGGGTAAAGAAATTGTAATGGCTGTAAAATCAGGAGGTGGAAACCCTGACACAAATTCATGGCTACGGACGGTAATGCAGAATGCGAAGGCTGTAAATATGCCTAAAGACCGGGTTGAAGCTGCTATAAAAAGAGCTTCAAACAAAGACGAAAGCAATTATGAAGAGATTGTTTATGAAGGTTATGCGCCTCATGGTGTTGCCATTCTCGTTGAAACCGCCACGGATAATACCAACAGAACGGTGGCCAATGTGAGAAGTTATTTTACAAAAACGGGCGGTTCATTAGGAAAAACCGGCTCTTTGGATTTTATTTTCAGCAGAAAATCGGTTTTTCGCTTTGAGCCAGGTGATCTTGAATTGGAAGAACTGGAATTTGAACTGATTGATGCTGGTTTAGAAGATTTATATATAGAAGAAAATGCGGAAGGAAAGGATACTGGCGTAATTCATACATCTTTTGAAGATTTTGGTAAGATGCAAAAAGCATTGGAAGAAAAAGGAATTACAACCATCAGCGCCAAACTGGAACGTGTTCCGCAATCTACTACCGCGGCCACCGAAGAGCAAACTGCCGATGTTTTAAAATTGCTTGATAAGATGGAAGATGATGATGATGTTCAGGCGGTTTATCATAATATGGCGGATTAGAGTAGGTGCAGATGTGCTAGTTGATAATTGATTTACAAATAATAAAATAATTTATGGCCTTATTTACATCGCGAAAGCAACAAAAACCAGTTGAGGTTAAATTTCAGAAAGGCTTACTTTTTGTTAAAATGGATAACGGGAAAGAAATTGCCTACCCGCTGGATTTTCAACCTAAGTTACTTCAGGCAAATGATGAGGAAAAGGCTGACTGGCTGGTTAAGCCGGATGGTTCAGGGATTCGGTGGAATAAATTGGATGTGGAGATCGATTTCTGAGCATAATCACCATAATTATTTTTTGTGGTGTGAAAATAACCAACTTAATAATTCCGGTTCAGCAAAAGCCAAATCCCAACTGTTGTGATTTGCTTCAGGATACAATGTAAATTTTACATCAGCTCCTTTAGCTTTTAAAGCATCTACAACTATTTGTGAATTTTCAGGCACGACCACATCGTCTTTGGCACCATGAAATATCCACAACGGAACATTTTTATACTTTTTAACGTTTTTAGGATTATCTCCGCCACATATCGCGATTGCCGCTGCGAAATCACCACGCATCCGGCGTATTATTTCAAAAGTTCCCATTCCTCCCATTGATAAACCGGCCGAGTAAAATCGGTTATTATCAGTGTAAGGCAAATCTTTAACGGTTTCCATCAAGTTGATCAGCAACTTCATGGCTTTGGTTGGTTTGCCACTCGTGGCAAAATCAAAACTCCGTTTACCCTCAATATTGGATGATTTCACATTTGACCAATAACTAGTAGACGGACATTGCGGGAAAATAACAATAGCCGGAAAATTTCTTCTGACTTCCGGCTGTAGAAATAGTTTACTGCCATGAGTCAGTTGAATTTCGTTATCATTTCCACGTTCACCAGCACCATGTAAAAATAAAAGTACAGGGTACTTTTTGGCAGGATCAAAGTTCTCTGGCATAAGAATCCGATACAATAAAGTATCTGTTCCTTCAATAAATTTATCTGCCTTGTACTCATTATTTTCCTGGGCATTGGCCGAAGTTAGAATAGTCATTAATAAAATAATTGGGATAACTGATCTCATGGATTTAATTTAAAGTTTGAGGTTTTTACGTCACGTGAATTTCCACCGATAAATACTTTAAATTCTCCGGGTTCTGAGGCATATTT
Source organism: Pedobacter sp. (assembly GCA_014378705.1). Taxonomy (GTDB): domain Bacteria; phylum Bacteroidota; class Bacteroidia; order Sphingobacteriales; family Sphingobacteriaceae; genus Daejeonella. The sequence continues at coordinate 9,646 of JACMND010000047.1, forward strand.
AAGGTTGGCGTTATAAAATTTTAGGTCATCATTGCTAATCGTAAAAGTTATTGCTTTACTCTCACCTGCTTTTAAAAATACCTTCTTAAATCCTTTTAACTCCTTAACAGGCCTGGTGATAGAACCTACTACATCTTGAATATAAAACTGAACAACTTCTTCTCCATCATATTTGCCAGTGTTGCTTAAAGTAATACTGGCTTCAATTTTTTGACCGGGTTTTATTTCTTTTTGATCCAAACTGATTCCGCTGTACGTAAAATTAGTGTAGCTCAAGCCAAAACCAAAAGGATATAAAGGATCATTTGGCACATCCAGATATTTAGAAGTGTATTTTTGATTTACATCCAGAGGCCGACCCGTGTTTTTCGAGTTGTAATAAATCGGAATCTGACCCACGTTTCTGGGAAAACTCATCGTAATCTTGCCTGAAGGATTTGCGTTGCCGAATAACACATCAGCAATTGCAGGACCTGCATTGGTACCGCTAAACCAAGTCTCTAATATCGCATCCAAATTTTTATCTTCCCACTCCAAAGTTAAAGGTCTGCCATTCATCAGCACCAAAATAATTGGTTTTCCGGTTGCTTTTAAAGCTCTAAGAAGTTCTGCCTGATTATCCAATAAACCGATCATACTCCGGCTAGCCGCTTCACCACTCATACCGAATGGCTCACCCAAAACCGCAACAATGACACTCGAACGATTGGCTACTTTAACCGCTTCGTCAATCATTTTTTCCGGTGATCTTTCATCCGCTACCAGTTCTGCACCGTGCGGATTTAATTTTTTCATTAACTCTTCGTCATCAACTAAATTGCAACCTTTGGCAAACAGCAATTTATCAGAACCAAATTTATTTTCAAGCGCAGACCACAAGCTTACCGCTTTTTTCCAGTCGCCGGCACCACTCCAGCTTCCAAGCAGATCTCGTTGATTTTTTACAAGCGGGCCAATAAAAGCTATTTTTTGATTCGCATTGAGTGGTAAAATCTGACCGGCATTTTTTAATAAAACCATACTCTTTATAGCAGCTTCTTTACTTAAATTAAGTTTTTGCTGGTTCATCATCTCCTGTGCATTTCTCTCTTCGCTAACAAAGCGGTACGGATCATCAAATAATCCAAGGTCAAATTTAGCTTCAAGTATTCTGCGACAAGCGGCATCGATTTGCGCTTGTTTAACAATTTTAGACTTTACGAGCTCCGCACCATGTTTTAAAAGCAACTCTCCAACCATATCCATGTCCACACCGGCGTTTAAAGTTAGTTCGGCCACTTTTCTCTCATCTCCAACACCATGATTAATCATTTCATTAATGGCTGTGTAATCTGTTACTATTAACCCCGCAAAGCCCCATTGTTTGCGCAATACTTCTTCCATTAGCCACTTGTTTCCTGATGCGGGAACTCCTTCGATCTCATTAAATGAGGTCATTACAGATTTAACTCCTGCCTCTAAAGCAGCCTTGTAGGGAGGGAAATATTCATTATACATACGCAAACGGCTCATATCTACTGTGTTGTAATCACGGCCTGCTTCCCCCGCACCATATAATGCAAAATGCTTAACGCATGCCATTATGGTATTATTTTTATCAAAATTATCACCCTGATACCCTTTTACCATGGCCTTAGCTATCAGTGAACCCAGATAAGGATCTTCTCCGGCTCCTTCACTTACCCTTCCCCAACGTGGGTCGCGGGCAATATCAACCATCGGAGAAAAAGTCCAGTTTAAACCATCTGCACTAGCTTCCTCGGCAGCGGCCCTCGCCGTGCGTTCAATTAAGCTAAGATCCCACGAAGCTGACAATCCGAGGGCGATAGGAAAAATGGTGCGATGCCCATGAATTACATCGTATCCAAAAAGCAGCGGTATTTTTAAACGGGTTTCGTTTACCGCCATTTCTTGTAATTTTCGAACAGCGATTGGGGTAAACGTGTTAAAAACACCACCTACCAAACCCTTTTTTATTTTTTCTTCTACACCCTGACTAACAATCGGGCCGGTAACATCAAAACCTACGGATGGAAGATTTAATTGACCCACCTTTTCTTCTAAGGTCATTTTGGACATTAGTTTAGTTACGAATGTGTTTCTTTTAGAATTTACAGCTTGTTTTTTGGTTTGGCCTTCAACTAAACTGAGACTAAAAACAAGAAGTAATGAGAGTGAGAGTAATTTCATAGGATTTTAATTTATTAACAAGTTAAGGTTTTTTTATAGCCGGGCTTTTAAAACCGAGCCTGTTCAAACCCCGTTGAACATCCGGCGAACTCATAAACAAATTCCATAATAATCCGCTGCGATAATTTTCTATCATGACAATAATAGGGCCCTGATCAATAGCTAAATGTGATTTTGCATACCAGTTTTTTGACTCGCTGAACGCATCTATAAAGCCATATTCACTCCATAGTTTATCTCCAAGATCATAATAAAAACTTCTGAGTGCTTCCATTGAATATTCAGGAGTATAGGGCATTGATGATAATGCGGCCGTTGGTGTTATTACCCCGAGATCTTCTGAGGGAGAATGCGCCGCATAACCAACATAACTGTCGCTTGCTGTTAAACCCCAGCGTTTAGCAGAATAGCCTTTAAATTTTTTCGGATTATCAATAACATAGGCCCTGTTAATTAATGTGTGATTTTTGTTTTGTTGCCAGTAATCAGCATACTGATCTTTTAATCCACGGGGATCTAATCCTAAAAAAGAATAATGCGCAAAAAACAACGGACCTCCGTAATCAAAACCTAAAGGCAATTTAAAATTATAAAAAGTACGATCGTTTCTAAAAAATGTACTGCTCGTCCATCCCTGGTGATACACTTTTGGATCAATCGCATGTTCCGGGGAAGAGGCCGCTAAAACATAGGTTATCAGGCACTCGTTAAATCCGCGAATCTGGTGATTCATGCTCCATCCGTTGTTCGGGCTCCAATGCCAGTAAAGCACATTTTGCCCACCCTGCGTGTGCCAATCCCATTCAACACCTTCCCACATCCCTAAAATTTTATTTCTTAGTTCCTGTTCGGCAGGAGTATTTTTTGTAAAATATTGCCGGGCGCATATCAGCCCCTGAAATAAGAACGAAGTTTCTACCAGATCTGCTCCGTCATCTTTAAGGCTAAAACGAATAACTTTTCCTGTTTCACCGTTTAGCCAATGCGGAAAAACGCCGTGGAACATATCGGCTCGCCATAAAAAATTGACGATTTTTTGAACTCTTTGGGCGGCTTGCTCCCTGGTAATCCATCCACGTTCGGATGCTACTATAATCGCCATGATTCCAAAACCTGTTCCGCCCGTTGTTACTACTTCACTGCCATAATCAAATCCTACATTGCTTCGTTCGCGGGCCATCCCACTTACCGGATGGCCAAAATCCCAAAAATAACGAAAGGTTTGTTTTTGTACCTGGTCAAGTAAAGCGCTATCTGAAAGATTTTTTAATACGCCTGAAGGCTTGATTAAAATGCGCTCGCCAGTTTTAAAACCTACATTCTGCGCCTGAACTTCCGTTACAAAAAGCAAGGTTAAAAACAGTATAGTTAAAGTCCGTTTCATGTTTGTTTTAATTTGGGTGTGCCACCGGATTATTCCCTTGTCTTTGATGTACAATGTTAAGTTCCCTAAAAGCATTAAATAATTTTTTTCCAAAATAAGTATTTACTGTCATCATTGTTCATTGCCATAAGATTATAGTATTTGCAATGAATAAAATATTAAAACGCTTTATATAGTTAAAGGATTATTTTTTAAATATTCTGATTACACTCCCACCTCCGGCGGCTAACTTAATTGTAATAATATCTGATTTATTAATTGTTTGAAATTCCATTTTTAAATGATTGGGATTATCAGAATTTAAGTCATCTCTATAAATTTTCGCACTATAGTTACCTGTGGATAAAAAATCTAATGAAACTTTTACTATCCGGGCTTTATTGTTGTTGATACTTCCAACATACCAATCGGTTCCTTTTCGCCGGGCTACAGTTACGTACTCTCCTACTTCCGCGGCCGGAACAATAGTCTCGTCCCATGTTGTTGGAATTTCTTTTAATAAATCAAAACCTGGTTGACCTTCATACGCTTCTGGATAATCCGCAACCATCCCTAAATAACTTTCCAGAACTACATACATGGCCAGCATGTGGCATCGCGTCCCGGTCATAAGCGGACGCGTATATTGTGGTTTGAAATTTGCATCCTGAACAGCCCTGAAACCACCTAAATGATAATCTGTAGGCCCAGCTAGCATTCTTGTAAAAATAATGTCCAAATCGTGATCGGCACTTACCGCTTTATTGCTCATTTTATTATGCTCATAGTTATGAGCTCCTTCCCTGGTAAATTCATTTGGGTAAGTACGATGTAAACCAGTGGGTTTAAAGACTCCGTGAAACTGAATAAACAATTTGTGTTCTGCGGCTCTTTTCAATATTTCTTCCTGTATGTTCACCATTTCCTGATCATCGCGATCCATAAAATCAACCATTAATCCTTTGATACCCCATTTTTCGAATTGTGAAAACGCTTCTTCAAGCTTTGGGTACAGCGCTTTCCAGTTTACCCAAACATGAATTCCAACCCCTTTTTCCTTTGCGTAATCACAAACTTGTTTCATATCCAGACTGAGAACAGTTTTGGTAACGTCTGTATTTGGGCCTATCTCACCATATCCGGCCGCATCACTTTTGTACCATGCAAAACCCCCGTAACCGATTACAGAATGATATTCTATTTTATTGCGGGCGCAGAAATCAATGTAATATTTGTTCGTTTCAAAGTTGATTCCCGGTGCGAATGATGTATCCGGGGTAACGTCGCCATTCCACCAATGAAAGGATGTTTTACCTGGTTTCAGCCAGGAAAGATCTTTTATTTTGGAGGGCTCGCTCAGGCTGGTTATTATATTGGATTCAATCAATGACCCGACCCGATCACCGATCAGCATTACCCGCCATGGTGTATGGTGTGGCAAAATTGCTTTCACCTTTACTTCCATTTGTCCTTGTAGTGGCGAAAGCTGACTCTTTAAAATTCCATTTTTTTTTGTTAAATACATTCCGGCATAATCACGCAAATTTGCTTCGGTAATAGCCATGTATATATTTTGCGGAAATTCAAACAGCGTAGGAATATCCATTAACGTGTCTGTTTTAATTTTGCTTAAAAGAATTTTATCATAAAAGCCCTCGTGGCTGGTATTAAAGTTTTCCCTAAAAAGTGTTCGAACTTTAGGGTTACCAACCATTTTAAATGTGCTGTTTTCATCAGTCAGCGTGTAGGATGTCCAATTTTTTTGTTTCGGAAATTCATATCTGAACGCCAGACCGTCATTAAAAGCACGGATAACAAGATTAATCTGACGTTTTGCACCGGTTCGTTCCTCAAGGCCAATAGAAACTTCATTGTGCTGGTCTCTTACTGATTTTGCTTTTCCTACCACTAACTCATAAATTTCATCCGCTTTGCGGAAAATGGGAACAGAAATTTTAAGATTGGCACCAAACACGCCGCCTTCTTTAAATGAAAGACTTAGTTTAGAATTTTCAATGAGCGTTTTTCCCTTGTAACCCACACTATAAACAGGGGCGTTTTGGGTTAATTTAAATGAGAATAGAATGTTACCATCCGGCGATTTTAAAGAAATTTTTTTTTGAGAAAATGCAGGTTCCGCAACTATAACTACAAAAAAGATCAATAGCTTTTGAAAAGCATTCATTTAAGTTGTGTTAAATAAAACCTAAGTAAGGTATTTATAAATTTGGGCTTTGAAACCCTAAGTTTTTCATCCCCGCTTTAACTTCCGGGCAACTCATAAACAGGTTCCATAACAATCCGCTTCGATGATTTTCTATCATGATAATTATAGGACCCTGGTCTATGGCTAAAAAAGATTGAGCAAACCAGGGTTCAGACATGGAAAACGCATCTGTAAAACCATATTCCTTAAATATACGGTCTCCAAGTTTATAATAAAAAAATTTTAGCGCTGCCATGGATTTATCCGGCGTGTAGGGGAAGGATGACAAAGCAGCAGTTGGAGAAATAACACCGTTATCATTCGCCGGATCGTGTACCCGATAACCAATTATATCATCGCTGGAAGTTAATCCCCAGCAATTTTCACTATACCCGGCATACCCTTTTGGATTTGCTTTGCAATAGTTATAATTAATTAAAGCATGAGCCAGGTTTTGGATTTCATAATTAGCATATGCATCTGATAAGCCTGTGGGGTTGATCCCAAGAAAAGAATAATGAGCAAAAAATAAGGGCCCGCCCTGCGCCGGACCTAAAGGAAGTTGTTCTCCAAAATAAATTTCTCCGTTTTTCATGGCCCCGTTTCTAGCCCAGCCAGTATCGTAAACGGATCTGGAAATGGCTGATGTATTCGAAGAAGCTGCCAAAACATAGGTGATCAAAGCCTCGTTCCAGCCTGACACCTGAAGGTTAATTTCCCAATTATATTGCGGACTCCAATGCCAATAAAGCACATCTTCGCCATTTTTTCTAAACCAGTTCCATTCAACCGCGTTCCATAAAACATTAATATTATTGCGAAGTGCTGTTTCATCTGCATCAGCACCATTAAAATATTGACGGGCAGTAAGCAACCCCTGAATTAAATAAGCGGTTTCAACCAAATCTGCCCCATCATCTTTCTGGCCGAAAGGTATTGATTCCCCTGTTGCGCCGTTCAACCAGTGAGGGTACGCCCCATGAAATTTTTGAGTATTGTTTTGCAGGAAACCAACTATTTTTTGAATTCTGGCGAGACCATCAGCCCTCGTTACAAACTGCCTGTGAATACCAACAATGATAGACATGATCCCAAAACCGGAGCCACCGGAAGTAACCAGATCACCGGAAGTTTCCCTTTCCCTTGATAATCCACTTACCGGATGGCCGAAATCCCAAAAATATTTAAAGGTTTGCTTTTGGACAATGTCTAATAGTTGATCATCTGTTACAATAGGGAATTTATCGACAGGATTAAAACCGGTTGTCAATTTAACAATTGCCGGAAACTTAAGCGTTCCACCTTGCGGGGATTGAATGTTTGATATATTAATTGTAAATGAAGTAAACGGATTTAAAGAAGACAAAGGTTTGACAACCAAAAATGTAGCGTTTTCAATAACAGCAGTAAATGGAAGAGCTGCATTGGTATTTGAGCTGAATTTAATAAAGCTTTTTAGGTTTTCTGAACTAACTGGTTTGGAAAAGGAAAACCGTATTTCAGGATTTAAGGCTACTCCAGAAAAAACATTGCCCGCTTTAACAACTCCATCAACTGTGGCTGTTAAAAATACAGGACCAGCTTGTGTGGATGGAATAACATCTTCGCTACTTCTTTTACAGGATGTAGTCAACAATAAAAGCACAAAAAATGCATTACGAAAAACATTCATTTATGAAAAGAGGTGCGTGGTTATAAAAAATTGAGCTTCGAATTAAAAACCGCCAGTATTTCTGGCGGTTAACTCTATCTTCCCTGGCGTTCAAGTATTTGCAATGCCGAAATTTCCTGGGCTGTTAAAGCACTGTTGTAAATTCTAAATTCATCGAGCTTACCTGTATAATTCAACATCCAGACTTCGGGAGCGTTAAAAGGTGCACCTAAGTGATTTTGCATTCCGCCGATAATAAATTTAGTAGGATTTTTAAAATTTAAAGGACCTAAAGGGCTTGTGTCATTGGCTTTGCGATCCTCTACACCAGTTGGCAATACTCTTTTTTGACCATTTACGTATAGGGCAACCTTTGAAGTTGTCGCATCATAGGTTAAGGCGAGATGGCGCCAGCCGTTGTACATATCATCCGGACGGAAATCACCGCCAGGTTCAATCCAATGCTCTACAAAAGTGGCCAGGTTATTTTCGAAATGAAACTTCATGAACATTTTATTTTCAGGGGAGTTATTTCCTTCAATCATCATAAAAAAATTACCCCAAAAACTTCCGTCTTCTTTTGCCAATGCGAAAACACCCTGAGCTCCTCCGTCATGTTTGGTGGTATTGATCCAGTAACTTACTGTAAAGCTGGTTAAAGCGGCCAGCGGGCCCGGGTTTGAATAGCCGATAAACCCATTTGGAGAACCTTGATATGCCAGGCCTTTTCGACCTTCCACAAAACTGGTTGTACCGGATGCCACACCACCTGTCACACCGTTTTTGACATCATTCACATCCCCATCAAAGGGAAAGTGCGCTACCAAATTTGCGGAGGCGATTTCATTGGAATTTACAAATCCACCTTCTACAGGAGGTGGATCGCCGGCAGAAAAATTATCATCGGTTTCAGTTTTAGTACAAAATGAAAATGAAATTATTATAAATGTTGCCAGTGTAACTAATCGAAATTTGTCTTTGTTCGTTTTCATAATCCTGAATTTTTAATTAATAGAACGGATTTTGTGTTAACCTTCCGCCGCTTAAATCTATCTGAGCCTGAGGAATGGGAAATACCTCATTTTTATTATCGGCGAAAGCTTTTCCATGAGCTTTTAAAATTGTTCCGGCCCGGCCCTGTCTTACAAGATCAAAGAAACGATCCCGCTCCAATGCTAACTCAACCCGTCTTTCTTTCCAAATATTTTCTATGGTTCCTGTGGACGCGGGCAAGTTGGCTCTTGTCCTAACCTCATTCAGACGCGTAGTGGCTTCAGCGATATTCCCTAGATTAGCAGCTGCCTCGGCATTTATTAAAAGAACCTCGGCATACCGCATCAAAGGAATATTTTTGGGTTTGGTATCCTTGTTATTTGATAACTGAGGCGATTCTCTTAACGGGCTATGATAAGCCTTGTAATTATAACGCGGGTTTTCAACTGAATCCTGTGAAGGAATGCGAAACCCATCCCATAACACCGTTCCGACATTTAAATTGCCGGGTAAAGTAGGCTTGATAAAAATTATGCTTGCGTTTACGCGACTATCGCCCGGCTCATAAGCGTTCGCTAAATCTGATGTGGGGCTGTTAAATCCAAAACCAAGATCATTCCAACCTCCGCGGCCACGTGCACCCTGTCCATTACTAAATAGCGGACTTACCGCGTTTTCACCAACATTTATGCCGGTTTGAACTTCAAAAATAGATTCAGAATTATTATTTCCGCCTACGCCGTTAACCGCCTTTTCCCGGAAAATTAAAGAGTAATCAGGAACAAGGTTATACTTTCCGGAGTTAATTACTTCTTTAGAAAGATCAAAAGCTTGTTGAAAGTCTTTCTGATATAAATATACTTTTGAAAGATAGCTTTGAGCAGCACCTTTTGTTGCTCTGCCTACCGGGGTCGCATCTTTTAAGGGAAGGTTCAGCGCAGCAAACTGCAAATCATCTATAATAACCTGATATATTTCTTCTTTAGAAACCCGTGTTTGAAACTCATCGCTATTGCCTTCAGAAGGATCAGGAACACGAATCAATTTAGGCACACCACCAAATAAACGTACCAAATTAAAGTAATAAAAAGCCCGTAAGAAACGTACTTCGCCAAGCAGCTTGTTTTTAATTGATTCTTCAAAAGTACTTTTCTCTAAGATATCAATAGACCTGTTTACCCTGGCTATAGCGGCATAATGGCCGTTCCAAAGATTGTTAAAAACAAAATTGTTAGGATTAACTGTAAAATTATCAATTTCTGCAGCAGGCGGAAAATCAGAAGGCGAACTTCCTTTATCGCTATCATCTGAGGCTATGTCAGTAGCGATAGTAAATAAAAACCCAACAGTGGTATTTCCAAAACCTCCCAAATACAAAGTATTGTAGGCCCCTCCTACCAACTTTTCGGCGGCATCCGGGTCTGTTAATGCCTGAACTTCTGTTAATTGACCCTGCGGATTGACTTCAAGAAATTCTTTTTTACAACTGCTCACAATTGTTATAGCAGATATTATGATTATAAATCGTTTTAAACTCATCATGATCGTGATAATTAAATTATTTAAAAACCAACATTAACACCAAATGCGTAGGTGCGGGTTGTAGGATAAATACTAGATTCTAAACCTCCGCTTAAAGCACTTCCACCAGAAATTTCAGGGGTAAATCCACTATAACCCGTAAAAGTAGCCAGGTTTTGCGCCTGAATGAATGCCCTGATTTTTCCTATGTTATACTTTGTCAAAAAAGTTTTTGGTAAGGTATATCCGAGTGTTATATTGTTGATCCTAAAAAAATCACCCTTTTCTATAAAGTAGGTTGAAGCCGGGAGAGGATCAAGGTTTGCCCTTGGGATACCGGTTTGAGTATTATTTGGTGTCCACCGATTTTGGGCAATATCCGTTTCTATGTTATCTTTTGAATCAGATCTTGCAGCTCTTTTGGCATTGTAAATTTTTCCGCCTGCTGTTCCATAAGTTGAGACACTGATATCAAAAACACTGTAATTAGCAGTTCCGTTAATACCATAGGTAAACTTAGGCTGATAAGAGCCTGCAAAATCTCTATCATCGTCGGTAATGTTTCCATCACCGTTTAAATCCTTATACCTTAAATCACCCGGCTTGGCATCTTTTTGTGCTGATGCGGCAATTTCTTCTGCGGTTTGAAATATACCATCAGCCTGTCTCACAAAAAAACTACCGATTGGCTGATTATTATCTGATTTTGTAACAAGACCCTGACTGGCCACACCCCCATCAAATAATGCCTGTCCGCCATTGAGTCCTGTTATTTCATTTTTATTGTACGCTCCGTTAATACCAATGCTATATCCCCAGACAGTGCTGGATTTGGTATTCCAGTTTAGCCCAAGTTCAACGCCACGGTTACTAAAATTAGATGCGTTTGTTGTAAAAAGGTTATCTGCGTCACCCAAAATACCGGGTATAAGAATATTAATGAGTGCATCTTCAGTTTTCTTGTTATAATAATCAACCGTACCAGTCAAGCGGTTGTTTAAGAATCCGAAATCAATTCCGAAATCGTATTCTTTTGTGGTCTCCCATTTTACGTTCTTATCCGGCAATTGATCAAAAGAAATACCCAAATATTCAGAACCATTAAAAATATAAGGCTGATTAATGGATGCCAAAGGGAAATAAGTAGATGTAGGGATTTGGTCATTTCCAACCTGGCCGTAGCTTCCGCGAAGTTTTAACGCGGTAATTGTGTTTTGATTTTTCAAAAAACTTTCGTTGATCAGGTTCCAGCCCAAACCAACAGAAGGGAAATAACCCCAGCGGTTTTGGCTTGGAAAGCGTGATGTTCCGTCAGCACGGAAAGTTGCAGTTAACAAATAACGGTCAGCAAAGGAATAGTTTAAACGGCTGATGTAAGAGTTACGGGTAGCTTTGTCCCCTGTATTATTATTATTTGCCCCTTGTGGGGAACCGGCACCTAAAAACCATTGATCTCTGTTTTCCGGAACATTTATTCTGGTACCGCTTAAACTGTTAAATTCAAATCTTTCTGCGGTAGTTCCAACTAATAGGCTGAAGGTGTGATCGCCAAAAGTTTTGTTTGCAGTGGCTGTATTATCCCAAACCCACCTGTTAGAATTGTTATTCGTAACTCCCAATCCGCTATTAGTGCGCAACTGGTTTCCGCCTTCTGTTATAAATACGTTGTTTTCTCCGGTATTTAAAAAACGGTAGCCATAAACCTGGTTTTTGTAAAAATCCAAATCCACGCCAAAGCTAGATCTTAAAGAAAGCCATTTTAATGGAGTAAGGTCCAGTGCAAAAGTACCCTGAATACGATTACCTAACCCTTGGTCATGGTTTTTTTCCAGATTAAGCAAGGGGTTACCAACGTTGTTTGATAAAGAAGTATTACCGTATAAATCGCCAATTTTGGATGCGACGTAGGGGGCAGCACGATAAGCAACATTAAATGCATCTAAATTCACTTCTCTAACATTGAAACGGCTAAAAGAAGCCAGGCCAGAAAACTTAAGCCATTCTTTAACCTGATATTCGTTATTCGCACGAAGGGTAAACCTGTCAAAATCATTTGTTTTTATAATTCCGGCATCCGTAAAATAACCGGCGCTGAAAAAGTAGGTATTCTTTTCACCTCCGCCAGACAAGGATATATTGTGGTTCTGCTGAAATCCGGTTTTTAAAATGGCATTGTACCAGTCTGTGTTGGCACCTGATTGCAAAAGAGCCGGTGTAATCAGCACATCGCCATTCCCATAAAAAACATTCGCCTCATTAATATATCCTGCATATTGATTTGCACCCGCCATATTAACCAAATTAGAAGCTTGTTTGAGTCCGGTTGTACCATTATATTCAATAACCATAGCACCCGATTTCCCTTTTTTGGTAGTAATGAGTAGTACACCATTTGCGGCCCGCATTCCATAAATCGCGGTAGCTGAGGCATCTTTGAGAATATCCATCGTGACAATATCCGAGGAATTTATATTGCGGATGTCATCTGTAATCACACCATCCACAACGTACAAAGGGTTCGCTCCTGCCAGCATAGTTCCTGTTCCGCGTACTCTTACAGTAGGATTGCTGTTTGGTGCACCAGAACTAATGATCTGAACACCCGCAACTTTACCCTGGATAGCCTGAGTTGGCGAAAGTACGGGCTCACGGGCAATATCTTCGCCCTTTACCTGCCCTACAGATCCGGTTACATCTTTTCTTCTTTGTGTGCCATAACCCACAACAACAACCTGTTCAAGCATTTCTGATGAAGTTTTAAGCTTAACATCTAAAACTGTGCGATTGTTAACGGGTACATCCAATGAGGTGTAGCCAAGATAAGAAAATGTTAAAGTTGCATTTGCAGGTGCCTTAATTGTGTAGGCGCCCTCAACATTTGTGGTTACTCCCTGCGTTGAACCTTTAACAACTACAGTAACACCAATTAAGGTTTCGCTTGTAGCCACATCAGTAGCTTTGCCAGAAATGACAATGATTTCCTGAGCTACAAGCACATTGGTTGTAAAAATTAAGAGGAGGACCGCAGACGAAATGAAAGTAAATAATCTCTTCATACCGATTGGTTTTGGTTAGTGTTTACTTAAAATTAAAAAAATTTTACACGGATTTATCCGCTTCTTCATAAGGTAAAAACAAAGATTTTGTTTGAAATTTATATCGCAAATCCATTTTCAGGAATTAAAAAAATTACAACAGACAAGCACTCTATTATGATTTAAATATATCTGGTGGAAAATTCTAAAATTGAATTTTGTACTTACTTTAAAATGAACAATTTACAAAAAACTTTAGAGAAAAACACAGCAATGAAATTCTTAACAAGTCAGTTTTTTAATTGGGTTAACAGCTATTGAACCAATAAACAAATTAAAACAACAGTACTTCGTGAACTTGACAAATAATTTACTCTCCACAAAAAGAAGGGGAACATGAATGTTTTATTCATAAATTTTGAAAGAATGGGTTCATTGATCGTGCCTGCCAAAGGCTTCTCCATAATCACCCACGATAACTAATAAAGTTGACTGTTCTAATCCGTGTTTTTTGCTGAAGCCACCAGTTTTCCAAGGGTCTGATCACTGTGTTCAAGCGCATTTAAATAGCGGTTTAAGTCCGCATTATTACCTGGTAATCTTTTTCTTGCCTGAATAAAAATAAGGATTATGCATTTAACAGTCTTATTGACCGTACCAGATTTAAGAGAATAAAATTAAATGGGTTAGGCGAGTTTAAAAATATTTATGCATTTACAATTTCCCTTTTACCTCTACCGGCTGTGGAACTTTAACATAATAACCTGAACCATCATAAATTCGCTTTCGCGGATGAGACTGGCAATCTAAAGAACAGGTGCCTTCCAACTCCACCCCGCATTCATCGCATTGGGTAAAATGTTCATTACACACGGGGTTAGCACAATTGATCATCTTCGATGTTACGCTTCCGCAATTTCGGCAAAAAGAAATAATCGCAGGATTAACAGAGTTCACATCAACTGTTAAACGATTATCAAAAACGTAACACTTTCCTTCAAAATCCTTACCGCCGGCTTCTTTTCCATATTTTACAATGCCTCCATGAAGCTGGTAAACATTTTTAAATCCCTCATGCAAAAGCAATGCTGAAGCTTTTTCGCATTTAATACCACCCGTACAATACGTAACGATTTTTTTGTCTTTGTACCGAGCCAATTCATCCAACTTTTCAGGAAATTCCCTGAAGTTTTCCATATCCAGTGTAACTGCATTTTTAAACCTGCCCAGCAAATGTTCATAGTTAGAACGCACATCCAGAATAACGACGTCTTCCCCATCCTTCATTTTTAAAAATTCTTCAGGCTCCAGATAAGTGCCGGTTTTCTGCTGTGGATTGATAACATTTGGGTTACGTAAGCCTGAATAAACGATTTCGGACTTATAACGGCAATGCATTTTAATAAAGGAGGGCTTCTCAACGTCGTCGATCTTGAAATCAGTTTTACTAAATCGCGGATCAGACAAAATCGTATTCATATACGTTTGGCAGGATTTATTGCTGCCAGAAACTGTTCCATTTATTCCTTCCTCAGCTATGATAATTCGACCGACAAGGTTAAGCGATTTACAAAATTCAAGGTGTTCAGCGGTGAAATTTTGCGCATTCTCAATCGTACTGTAACAATAGTAAAGTAAGGTTTGATATTTCATAAGATCATTGATACTGTTGCAAACAGCGTTTAATGCAGACGCAAATATACAGCTGAAAGCTGCAAAAAGGTTAACCCAGGAATTTTTTGGGTTTTACCGGATAGATAATACCAACGGAGATTATAGAAAGCAAAAAATATTCCTGTCTTTCTATGATCAGAACTTAAATTAACTGCAATAAATATTAAATTAGAAGTAACACCTCATATTAATCAGAGCAGCTAAAAACCGTAAGCAACGCGAAAGCCTTTGTCGGCCTGTTTACCACGTTGAAAAGAAATCCCGTACAAACCCTTAAAATTTAAGTATTGCAAACCGAAATAAACCTCGTTGTAGTTTTTAAAGGAAGATGTTCCCAGATGATTAAATCCTGCCAATTCCTGTAATTTTAACTTACGCAACAGCGGAAGCTTATTGGTTATAAAGCCGGAGAAGTTGTGCTCAACGTGGCCTTCAAAATATTTATCCGCAGTACTGAACCGATAATAATCCAGAAACAAAAATGTGTTGATTTTTGATACAAACCCCAAACTTTGCGTACCAATAAAATGCTTATAATCCGGATAATAAAGCTGATCACTATTTAAAAATTTACCTGCTCCAAGCCAAAAAGCAGTTTTACCGTATAAGCCAAGTTTAATGTCCTTTTTGGTTAAATCAAAAGAGAGGTAATCAAACCGGGTGTCAGACCCAAAAACATTTTTAAAAGAACGGGAATAGTTTAATCCTATTAAGGGATATTTTGACGGAAGATAAACCCGGCCCTCGGGATATGTCGCATAGGCTTTACCAAATTCATAAGTTGCCCGTAAACCTATTTTAAAAGATTGGTTTTCTGTAAAAAGGGCCAGGTCATTTACCGGATTTAATGGATTATTAGAAGTAAAAACAAGATTTTTATCATCAATAAAAGTAAAGTTTGTTAGGTTGTATAGATTTTTCCGGTTTGCCCATTCGGTTGTAGCTGTAGCCACTAAACCACTGCTTAACCTTCGTGATGCTGAAAGATTGATAAATTTTTTCTCATATAATTTCAACAGGTTACGTTCATAAAACAATGAGTTTACAGAGTTGCCAAATGCGGTGATAGAACCAAGATTATTTAGGTCAAGAACATCAGTTCCTATATTAAAGCCGTAATCAATTTTGCCATAAGGCCTGTTTCCGGTCATGCTGGCATAAAACTTTTCACTTGCAAATCCATATCTGATGTTACCAGTTAAAGAAAGAAATTTGCTGCTTACAGAATCTGTTTGTTTTCGGTAGGATGCCGTGTAATTAAACCCAAAACCTTCAACTGTATTGTAAAAAATAGCGTTGCGCAGTGAACTAAAATTATAATACTCTTTTTTAAATCTGTTCCGTGGATTGTATCCGGAACCTATTAAAAAAGGAAGTGGCTTAAATTTATTATTTGCCTTGTCGAGCGAATCAAGATAAGGCCTGGATTCACGTTTTGCCGCAAGTGTATCTTTTTTACGGTAATCGGTTTTTTCTTCTTCAGTTAATGGTATAGGCCTTGCCAAAAGCCAATAAGCCGAATCTTTTTTATTTACTTCTTTGGTGATGCGCAAAACTTCGGCAAAATCCTGAAGGTTAAGTTTTGGATTTAAATCATAATTTTTATAAACCGCTAAAAAGTATCCGCCAAAGCGAAAACCTAACAAACCGCCGGTAAAATCAAATTTTACTGATGAAGGCATCCACCCTTTATTGCCGGCAGGAAAAAACTCCTGATTAATTTTAAGCGTGTCAACAAAATTAATGTTGGCTTCCTTGGTCAGAAATAAATCTACACTATGAAGCCGCCAACTATTTTCTAAAATGTAAATATTGCCCCGGAAAACAGGATCGGCACTTCGCCTCGGGATAACCTGAATCTTATTAATTGACTGTCCATTTTCTACAGCAGAGCCTAAATATTTATAACGATAATAAAATAAGGCATTATCTGCCAGAGGCGATATAATTGGCCGGTTACTTAAACCTTCCCAATCCTGAAAATTTTCGTAAAAATTTACCTTAATATCCGAAGCCCGATTAAAACTAAAAGCCCGGTTACTGCCTGAAACTTTAGATGAGATCATCTCTTCTTTAAAGTGATCCGGTTGTATGTAACTCAGCTTTGATTCAGATTCAGACAAATAAATAATTCCCTGCCGGTTTGAATCCAAGCCAATCTCCCGGCCAATCTTATTCATGTCGCGTCCAAGAAATTTTTTGGGGGCAGCCAATAGTTTTTGCATGCCCTTAATGTAAACTTCGGTAGTGTATTGATCCACCTCACGCAAGTGGCTTTTGCGTTTTGCAATAGCTTTTCTTATAATCTCATAAGCCGCGTCTTCACCATCAGAACGTATAATTACATCGTTTAATGTATATATTTCCGGTATAAGTTTGACGTTTAAACTTGTATCTGAACTAATATTCAGGTTAACTATTTGCTGACGGTATCCGATCGTCTTAAAAACCAAATCGTATATGCCTGCCTCAAACCTTAACCGATATATTCCTTCGCTGTTAGCAGATGTGCCTTTACTGGTATTTTTGATGTAAACACTTGCAAACGGTACCACGTCTCCCTTGTCATCGGTTACCTTACCATTTAAATTAAACTTTTGGGCTGCTGCGTTTATAGAGAAAAATATAAAAATGAATAAAATAGCAACTGGTTTCATATAGGTTATTTCGGTAAAGATGTGTATTATCTCAAACAGGTTATCAGGCAAAAAAGTTAAATAGTGTTATTATTTTTTTTAATAGCTATTGTTCTGTATTTGCTTTTGCCTGGGTTCAATTTTATCTATAAAATGAAACACTATAATACCTTCAATAAACCCAATTGGAGCGTAAAGCTATTCCTTATCGGGAAACTTGTAACGGAAAGCGGAACTGAAATAAGCAAAAAGCGTAGGATTTGCTTTTCAAATTAAACTCAAAGTGTTTTTTGGTAAAGCAAAGCTTAATTTCCAATCCGCGGTGGTCCCGCTATCTGCTTTAGCCCCGATTAAAAAATTGGAGGCTACCGCTCCTATCGGGTTTGTTTAATTCAGGGCATTCGGCTTTTTTAATAAGTTTGCGCTCTTTTAAAATGGCTTAGAAAAAACGGTGTGTTAAACCGGCAATCGTGGGGAAATGCTAATTTTGCATTTCAAATTAAACATTATGTACAAAACCTTAAAGCCGGTTTTAGAAAATGAACTGACTGAAATTGAAAATGCCGGATTATATAAGCGGGAAAGAATAATTACATCACCACAAGGTGCGGATATTAACGTTCAGGGCGGCCAGCATGTAATAAATTTTTGCGCCAATAACTACCTCGGACTTTCATCACATCCAAAAGTAATTGAAGCCGCAAAGAATGCTATTGATACACACGGTTTTGGATTGTCGTCTGTTCGTTTTATTTGCGGGACTCAGGATATTCATAAAAAACTAGAAAAAAAGATATCCAAATTTTTAGGTACAGATGATACCATTCTATATGCCGCGGCGTTTGATGCCAACGGCGGGCTTTTTGAACCTTTATTTAATGAGCAGGATGCAATCATTTCTGATGCGTTAAATCATGCTTCTATAATAGACGGGGTTCGTTTATGTAAAGCACAGCGCTACCGTTACAATCATAATGATATGGCCGATCTGGAAGAAAAGCTGAAAGAAAGCCGGCATTTACGTCACCGGGTTATTGTTACCGATGGTTCATTTTCTATGGACGGAACAATTGCCCAATTAGATCAGATTTGCGACCTGGCCGATAAATATGAGGCTTTGGTGATGATAGATGAATGTCATTCATCAGGTTTCATCGGTAAAACCGGTCGCGGAACTCACGAACATCATCACGTTATGGGCCGCGTGGATATCATTACCGGAACATTAGGAAAGGCACTCGGCGGTGCCTCCGGAGGATTCACATCCGGACCAAAAGAAGTGATCGATATTTTACGTCAGCGTTCCCGCCCATATTTATTTTCAAATACCCTGGCCCCGTCCATTGTTGGCGCATCCATAGCGGTTTTGGATATGCTCAGCGAAACTTCTGAACTACGCGATAAGCTTGAACAAAATACAATGTACTTCAGGGAGAAAATGACCGAAGCAGGGTTCGATATTAAACCAGGCGTTCATCCAATTGTGCCGATCATGTTATATGATGCTAAATTGGCACAAGATTTTGCAGCCAGATTACTTGAGGAAGGAATTTATGTAATTGGGTTTTATTTCCCTGTAGTAGCCAAAGGGCAGGCCAGAATAAGGGTGCAACTCTCTGCGGCACATGAACAACATCATCTTGAAAAAGCAATTGAAGCATTTATCAAAGTGGGGAAAGAGCTTGGCGTTTTAAAATAGCACGTATAGCTTTCGTATATTCGCACGTATAATTTAACGTCATGGTATCTTCCAAACTTACTTTGAGTATGGAACCAGAAGTGGTTTATTAAGCAAAAAATTGCTTAAGAGAAAAATATTAGCTTATCAAAAATGGTTGATAACTATTTACGAGCTACATCCAATTAAAAAAAACTATCGAAGGTTGATTCTATTGAGATTTCAGACTGGGTAAAGAGCTTAGTAGCGGCTGATAAACCGACGTCTGATTTTGATCACAAGGCGGAGTTTTATAAACATTTAGAAGAAAAATACGGTCAATGAAATCAATTTTCCTTGACAGCGATGTATTATTGGATGCCTTGTTAAATCGGGCACCGTTTAATAAAGAAGCCATTGCTATACTTGAATTATTGCATAATAAAACACTGTTGGGTTTTACATCTTCAATAGCCTTTATTAACATTCATTATTTTCTTGGCAAAAAAGTACTATTAGGTCAAGGTGAATTAGATATTATGAAAAAACTTAAAAAAGATATTTCTACAATCAGTATTGATGAACGGATAATTGATTATTCTCTGGAATCTAGATTTTCTGATTTTGAAGTTGCTGTCCAATATTACGCTGCTAAAAGTGTGGGATGCGAATGCATAGTCACAAGAAATTCGAAACATTATAAACATGCAAAAATTCCCGTTTTAAACGCAGAACAACTAATAAACTTATCTTTCTAATGCAAAATAAAATATCCCAATACACTGCAGAAATAAATGCCTTTCAATCCGCCCATGCAGAAGAAATTGAAACTTTCCGTATTCGGTTTTTGGGAAGCAAAGGCATTATAAAAGATCTTTTTGAAGAATTTAAAACAGTATCGTCCGAAGAAAAGCGGATCATGGGGAAAGTATTAAATGAACTTAAGCAGCTTACAGAGGCTAAATACCAATCTTTGAAAGAAGGTTTGAATACGGTTACTGAAACTTTTAAAACAGAAGCGGATCTTACATTGCCCGGGCAGGGAATTGAATTAGGTTCACGTCATCCAATCTCATTAGTACGGAAAGAGATCATTGAGATATTTAAAAAATTAGGTTTTAACGTTACAGAAGGCCCTGAAATTGAAGATGACTGGCATAATTTTTCCGCTTTAAACTTTCCGGAAGAACATCCGGCGAGGGATATGCAGGATACTTTTTTTGTGAGCCTCAACCCAACCCTCTCCAAAGGAGAGGGAGAGGAAGCTTTTGCCTTACGTACCCATACCTCATCGGTTCAGGTACGAATGATGGAAAACGGCCAACCACCCTTTCGTGCGATCATGCCGGGCAGGGTTTACCGGAATGAAGCGATTTCTGCCCGTGCCCATTGTTTTTTTCATCAGGTAGAAGGATTGTATATCGATGAAAATGTATCTTTTGCGGATTTAAAACAAACCTTGTTTTACTTCGTAAAGGAATTATTTGGTGATGATACCAAAGTCCGTTTCAGACCATCTTACTTTCCGTTTACAGAACCATCTGCCGAGATGGATATTTCCTGTACAATTTGTAAAGGAACAGGCTGCCCCTTATGTAAACAAAGTGGATGGGTAGAGATTCTGGGTTGCGGAATGGTAGATCCCAATGTGCTTGAAAATTGCAAAATCGACAGTCAAAAATATACAGGTTTTGCATTTGGGATGGGTATTGAACGCATTACAAATCTTAAATATCAAATAAAAGATCTTCGTTTATTTTCGGAAAATGACATCAGGTTTTTACAGCAATTTCAATCCGAGCTGATCTGATGAAGTCAATTTTACCATTTCTTTTAATCAGTATTGCCATACTAAGTTGTAATAAAGACCAGGAAGGACGAATACCAGAAGTGCCGGTTAATTTCAGGGCACCGTTAAATGATCCAAAGTTAACCCGCCTTAACAGTGCCGGAGGTGTTGTGGTTATAAATGGTTATGGTGTAGCCGGAATTATTATTTATCGGCGACCGGATAATGCGTATGTTGCATATGACCGTTGCAGCTCTGTTAATCCGGAACAAATTTGTGCTGTAGAACCAGACGACCCTAGTTTAACGGCAACAGATCCATGCAGTGGTGCTAAATTTTCTTTATACGATGGAATGCCCGTTAAAGCACCTGCAAAACGGCCATTAAAAAAATACGATGTGATTATAACCAACTTTGAAATTTCGGTAATTAACTAAAATGGAAATTGATAAAATTAAGGAGAGCATAAAGAAGGCGGCCAGAGAGCTATTTCGTAAATACGGTTATCATAAAACGAGTGTAAATGAAATTGCTAAAAAAGCCAAAATCGCGAAAGCTACCATCTATAAATATTTTGAGAGCAAAGAAATGCTCCTTCAGGTTATTCTGATGGATTATATCCGTTACAGCATTCATGAGATCATACAAAACCAAACCGAGGAAATAAACCAGGAAACTTATTTAAGCAACATTATTTTACGAACAAGCCGTTTGTCTTATACCGTTTGTAATGAATTTATAGGCTGGGAATTTATTCGCGAATCAACAAATTCGCAGGAATTTTTAAAAATCTTATCAGATGAACTTGAAAAGTTGCTGATTCAATCTTTTAATGAAGAACCATTATTCCAGGCGGAAGATTATTCAGAAAGACTTCGTTTTCTGATAAAGGCCAGCAAAAGCATTGTCTTTTCATTTGCCTTTATCTCAGTGACGGATTCGGATGTTCGCAAAAATTTTGTTTCTTTTCAAAAAGAAATCCTTCCCTATCTGGTGAAAGCAGCTGTTAAATAAATATTAAGGTAGGGATAGATTAAAATTTTGTACTAACTTGGTTTTGTTGTAACTAATCCTTGTTTATCAATCATATCATATTTTATTATGAACAACGAACTAACAGATTTTTCTAACTTAATTGACCAGCAGTTTAATTTTACTGAAGAACCGGTAAAGGGATTTTTAGAATTCATCTTAAGCTTTTTTAGATAGTCATTCCAGTTAATTTTGTTATCTGCCAAGCTGTAGATTTCCGCAGATATTCGCAGATTAAGACTGGATATTCTCATTGAACAGGTCTTTCTTTAAACACGCATCCTTTTGCGTAAATCTGTTCAGCTTACTATCGCCTATTTTGTAAAAAAAGAAAATACGTTCTCACCTTTCTGATCTGCTTATTTCTCTTTTTTTAAAAAAAATACACAAATCATTAAATGTATTTTTGCGCCTTAATTTTTGCTAATTGCTAATTGCTAATTGCTAATTGCTAATTGCTAATTGCTAATTGCTAATTGCTAATTGCTAATTGCTAATTGCTAATTGCTCAAACTTCAAACCTGATCCCAATGAAATTCTCTGCTGATAAAAAATTTTTACAAAATATTCAGGTGGTTGATATTGCCGAAGAGGGCAAAGGGATCGGCAGATTTGATGATATGGTTATTTTTATTGATAATGCCGTTCCCGGAGATGTTTTGGATGTTGAGATCATGCGACGTAAAAAAAAATTTTACGAAGCCCGCATTCAATTAATTGTTAAACCTTCTGAATATCGCAATGAACCGTTTTGTCAGCATTTTGGCGCTTGTGGCGGATGCAAATGGCAGCACATGGATTATGCGGCACAGTTAATCTTTAAACAGAAAAGCGTTTCCGATGCCTTGCAGCGACTTGCTAAAGTAGATGTTAGTGGCATGGAACCGATTTTGCCATCAACAGCCACACGTTATTACCGTAATAAACTGGAATATACCTTTTCAAATAAGCGCTGGCTTACGGATGAGGATATGTTAAACCGCGATGAAAGCGCAACGGAAATGAACGCCCTTGGCTATCACATTTCCGGCCGTTTTGATAAAATTTTGGATATTGTCCATTGTCATTTACAAGCTGATCCTTCAAATGATATCCGCAACTCTTTAAAAGATTTTGCACTCACTAATGGAATAAGCTTTTACGATTTAAGAGCACATCAGGGCGCTTTACGAAACCTGATTATCCGTAATTCAACTACCGGTGAAATGATGGTGATTGTAGTTTTCGCTTTTGCGGATGAAGCACAGATTAAAATGGTAATGGAATTTTTAAAAGAAAGCTTTCCGCAGATCACCTCCCTGCTTTACATCCAAAACCAAAAGAAAAACGATACTATTTTTGATCAGCAAGTTTTAATTTACAGTGGACCGGACCATATTTTTGAGAGTATGCCCGCCGGAAAGCCCGAAAATCCAACCTTAAAGTTTAAGATCGGAGCAAAATCTTTCTATCAGACCAACTCTGCACAGGCTCACGAGCTTTATAAAATAGCCCGGGATTTTGCGGATTTTGAGGGAGGTGAACTGGTTTATGATCTGTATACAGGAGCCGGAACAATTGCCAATTTCATTGCCGCTGATGTTAAAGAAGTTATTGGTATAGAATACGTGCCAACAGCCATTGAAGATGCATATATCAATTCTGAAATTAATAATATCAGCAATACAAAATTCTTTGCGGGCGATATGAAAGACGTGTTGAACGCAGGGTTTATTCAGCTTCACGGTAAACCGGATGTGGTTATCACAGATCCGCCAAGAGCTGGAATGCATACAAATGTGATTGAGCGTTTATTGGAAATGGAAGCTCTTAAAATTGTTTATGTAAGTTGTAACGCCGCAACACAGGCAAGGGATATTGCTTTGTTAAAAGAGAAATATGCAGTAACCCGCATTAAACCGGTTGATATGTTTCCACATACTCAGCACGTAGAAAATGTTGTTCTGCTGACATTAATTGCTAATTCTTCAGCAAAAACAATTTAATTTTGCATCACCAAACGGTAAATATTACAAGCACGGTTATGGAAATAAAAGATCTATTAGATCAGGAAAATAACAACAGGGAAAATAATGAGGCAAAAGAAAGCCCCCTCAAAAGTCTTGAAGCAGACATTAAAATTTACAGCGAATCTTTAAAAGAAGTGGCTATTGAAATAATGGCCGAAGGTATTTCTCTGTATCCTATTTTTGTCGCTCATCAGCATGAGGTTAAACTGGGTGAAATAATTCTCGACAAAGATGATTTGAGTACCAACTGGACGATTCAGGCTTCCACTATAGAAGAGTTTGTTGAACGTGGGATAATCCATCCCGAAAAAAAAGAAAAGTTTGTTAAGCAATTTAAAAATCCATCTGAATTTATGTGCCTTTTTGTGGTAGTTCCTGAAGGTGCCAATTTTATTTTCTTCCCCTATAATTAAGTTTCATTACCTGTTTTTACATACTAAGGAATTTAATAACCCAAACAAAACTTCTTCACCCGACGAAAGGAAGGACCTCATTCAAATATTACTGAGAGGCGTATGCAAAGGAACACGGAGATTTCTCCTCCCAAGGGGTCGTCGGAATGACGATGAATTATCTGGCCTTATTAACCGAAAATACTTTACAACCCTAACCCAACTGCCGTGACCCCGACATTGGGAGGGGTCTCATTCATATACAACTGAGGGGATTGTGGAAAGGAACACAGAGATTTCTCCTCCCAAGGGGTCGTCGGAATGACGATGAATTATCTGGCCTTATTAACCGAAAATACTTTACAACCCTAACCCAACTGCCGTCACCCCGACATTAGGAGGGGTCTCATTCATATACAACTGAGGGGATTGTGGAAAGGAACACAGAGATTTCTCCTCCCAAGGGGTCGTCGGAATGACGGTTTGTTAACGGATAAACAACACTCCAACACATAAATCAACCTTAATTGTCCTTTGTGTTTACGTATATTGCTGATCAAATCTTAACACTTAATATGTCCAATCGTAAACTACTTATTCTAAATAAAAAACAGATTAGTCAGAAAATTGATCGTATGGCTTACCAGGTTCTTGAAGACAATTTGAATGAGACTGAAATTGTTATCGCCGGAATAGTTGAAACCGGCTACACAATTGCAATAAGGCTTAAAACGGTGCTTGAAAAGATTTCTCAAATCAAGATAATACTAATGAAAATTGAACTGGATAAAACCAGTAAACACTTAAAAGCCAACACGGATATAGAAATTGACTCCGTTAAAAACAAGGTGATTATTTTGGTTGATGACGTGCTGAACAGCGGCCGTACATTGGCTTACGGACTTGGGATTTTCCTTGATGTGCCTCTTAAAAAATTAAGGACTTTGGTACTGGTAGATCGTAACCACCGTATTTTTCCGGTGTCCCCTGACTTTACAGGGCTGGAACTGGCTACAGTTTTAAAAGAACATGTAGAAGTAGTTTTAAATATTAAGGGAGAAGATGATGCTGTGTATTTGAGTTGATTTTATTTATTCTGTCTTAATTAAAATTTAATTTTATCCTCATTAATCAATCCACATTTAAATTTAGATTTATCAGGAAAAACTACCCTGAACACTTAAAACTCTATTATTTCCCTTAGCCGTTGTATTTTAAAATTCTTGCCAAAAAGAATCGGAAAGCAAGAACAATATCGAAGATACAAATAGGAAATTATCAAGATGGGCACGCTTTGGTTTCTGATGATTTCCGGCATTCTTTTTCTTGCGTTGCAGGAATGTCTTACTTACATTTTAATATGAACTGGGGCTGAGGAGGTTAACATAACGGTGATTATCCCAGCTTTGAGCTGATGAAATAGTTTGGAAAATAGCTGGCAATAATACATTCTGCCAGCTATAACAATAATTTTATAGCTTTAAAACTCATTTCCATTTATCCCACAGGAGAAATCCCCAGATACCCGGCCAGTTTCTCCGCCGTCATATCCGTACCGCTTACCATAAATTGGGCCTGGCGATAATACACTTCTCTTCCCTCCAGTTTAGTTTTAATATAGTTTACCAATTCTTCATGATTAAAGCCTTGAATAAGCGGCCGTTCCCTTTTAGAGTTTATTAAGCGGTCAGCCAAAGATGCTGCTTTCATAGAGAGATAAACCGTTTTTCCCTGTTGGTTCATCCAGTTTATATTGTCAAAATAACAGGGAGAGCCACCGCCGGTTGCGATGATTGTGTTTACTCCATATTCAGAACTTTGTAGCACATCTTTCTCCAATTGGCGAAAGCTACCTTCTCCATACAATGCAAAATATTCAGCAATGGTCATTTGTACTTTTGCTTCAATCAGTTTATCAAGATCTAAAAAATGATAGTTTATGTAGTGGGCCAATTTGCGGCCTAAACTGCTTTTTCCACTTCCCATAAAACCAACCAGGAATATCTTCATCAGAATACAAGTTGGAGGTTAAAAATTGTTAGTTGGAAATTGGAGACATGTGATAAACAAATTTGATTTTTCATTTAAAATATTTTATATGAGCCCTTCCCGTTTTAGAATAATATAATCCGTAACGGGGGGCATAATTCCCGCGGATTTAAATAAGGTTGCGATTTGACCACGGTGATACGTCGAATGATTGACCACATGCACAAAAATATCACTCACCTTACAGGTATATTTTAATCCCAATGAATTTTGATACATTATATTTTCTTCAGGATTTACCTCCTTAAAAATCTTAACGATGAGCAGAAAATTCTCCAGATGAATTCTTTCAAACAATTTACGGTCATGAATCTGCCAGGCAAAATACGATGTGTGTTCATAAATAATTCGCTTCATCCAAATATGCTGTGCATTTAAAACATGGCTGAATACTTTTTCTGCTTCCGGCATTTGTTTATCAGACTGATCGAAAATTTCAATTATCTTCTGGTCGGCCGTTTGTGAATACCTAATCAGTTCAGCAATCATATCAAACAAGTTTAACCCGGGGGTCAATAAATGCATAAGCGATATCCACCAGGATATTGATGATCACAAAAATAAACGCCACAAAAAGGATTGAGCCCATCACTACCGGAAAGTCAGAAAGTTCAAGCGCATCAACCGTAGCTTTTCCTAAGCCATTGTACCCGAAAATATACTCTACAAAAAAAGAACCTGCCAGCAGGGAAGCAAACCAACCGGAAATGGCGGTTATAACCGGATTTAACGCATTTTTTAAGGCATGGCCGTAAATTACCTGGCGGTTGCTTAAGCCTTTTGCTCTCGCGGTACGGATGTAATCCTGGCTTAAAACATCTAGCATGGCGCTTCGCGTAAGCTGAACAATAATTGCCAGTGGGCGTAATCCCAGGGTGATCATTGGCAAAACAAGGTTTTTCCACGTCATCACCTCTCCCCGGAAGGGATCATAATTGTATAAGCTGCCAGACATATTTAAACCGGTGTAATCTCCTAACACAAACCCGAAAAGCCATGCGATAATAATGCCCGCAAAAAACGAAGGCGATGAAATGCCAAGTATGGCAAACGCGTTTGCCGACCGGTCTATCCAGGTATCCTTGTTTACAGCAGAGGTAATGCCCAGAAAAATACCGATTACTGTAGCGAAGATCATGGCAGTAGTTGCTAAAATAAATGTATTCGGTATGGTTTCTGCCAGAATATTACTTACATCCCTTTTGGTTTGGTAAGACCGGCGCAGATACGGCCATTTTAAAACTAGAGCCTTTTCTTTTCCCACTGAAAAAACCTTTATATATTGATATTTGGCTTTGCTTACAGAATCACTTTGGTGGATAGAAAGAGGCAACAGATCGTTTACATAATATACAAACTGAACTGGAATCGGCTTATCCAAACCAAATTCCTTTCTCACTGCTTCAAGGGATTGAACATCAGATCGTTGACCTTGCGTCATCCGGGCAGGATCGCCGGGCAAAATATTAAACAGAAAAAAAACTACGACCGTTATACCGGCTAAAACAGCCAGACCGTAAGAAACTTTCCGTAACGCGTAACCTAACATGCTTAATATTTTTCGAAATAAGTTTTTGCCAGTTGGTTATAGGAGGGCATAGAATGGAAATGCCACTTGTCTATCACCGTACCATTCTTCATCAAAATCAAACCAGGGTTTGCACGCACCATACTTTTAAGGGGAATGGCATCAGCATAAAATATTTCCATAATCAGTTTATTTGTTTTGCCAAATTCTTCAGCACCTGATGCTGACGCTGATGTGAGCAGAACAGTGCGGATGTTGAAATTTTCAGATGCGTTCATGGCAATGGCGTTCAGATTTCCAATAGCCCGTTTATCGGTATGATCCAAATCGTATGCTACAATTACCAAATTGTAATATGGATTTTCTATAATTTCTGTAGTGTAATCTGTTCCTTGCGAATCACTAATTTTCAAATCTTTAATCTTAACCTCGAAACCCTTTTGTATCAGTTTACTTTTTGAATCGCCAAAAATTTCCCAGTTAGTATCTTTCCAAATTTCTGTTTTTAAATACTCTTTGTCGGTCATTGATTTAGTTACGCCCGTACTTTTATTTTTTAAGGTATAAGTGATTTGATACACATCAGGTTGCGCACCCGCAGGCATTACCATTAAAGAGGGCAGATTATTGCCTTTTTTATAAGGCAGAAAATCAAGTACCGGAAGAAAATTATAGGTAAATAAACCAAATCCTAGGGAAATAAAAATAATGAAAACCATCATAACCTGTTGCGCTTTCACTTGAGGAACTACTGGTTTGATGTGCTGGCGATTGAGGAATATAAAGACAATTAAAACCAGAAGAACAAGATCCTTACTAAAAGATTGCCATGGAGTTAGCGGAATGGCATCGCCAAAACAACCGCATGAGGTAACTACTTCAAAAAAAGCAGAATAAAACGTAAGGAAAGTAAAAAATATAATCAAACTTAATAACCCTAAGGTTACTATTCTTACAAAAAACCCGAGCAGAAGCAAAGCACCCAAAACAATTTCTATGGTACAAAGCAAAATGGCAATCGATGTGGCGTAATCATGCAGGAAAGAAATATGAAAAACTTCAAAATATTCCTGCAGCTTATAACCGAAACCCAACGGATCATTGGCTTTAATAAGGCCTGAAAAAATAAAAAGTATCCCTACAAAATAGCGGCTAATTTTAGGTAAAAAATTCTTCATAACAAATATTACAACCAGCTATTTTAATCCCAATTTAATCAACGCAAAAACAGCGTAATTAAGCATATCCTGATAGTTTGCTTTTACTCCTTCTGAAGCGAGTGTTTGACCGCTGTTATCTTCAATTTGCTTTACGCGTAGCAATTTCATAAGGATCAGATCTGTTAAAGAACTGATGCGCATATCACGCCAAGCCTCGCCGTAGTCATGATTCTTTGCGTACATTAACTCGGTGGTTTCTTTAATTTTTTCGTCATAAATCCTGCTGACGATGTCTTCTGAAATTTCATTGGCAACCATCGGGTCCAGTTCCATTTGCATCATCGCGATGACGCAATAATTAACGATTCCAATATATTCTGAGGTGATACTTTCACCTACTTTAGAAATTTTTTTTTCTTCCAGTGTCCTGATCCTTTGAGCTTTAATAAAAATCTGATCTGTAATGGATGAGATTCTAAGTATGCGCCACGCGGTTCCGTAATCCGCTGTTTTTTTTATGAAAAGTGCTTTACAGATTTGGATTACTGATTGGTACTCTGTAGAAGTATGATTAGCCAAAACGATGGATTATTTGTTTAAAAGATGAATTAATCAGTATTTTGCTTGCTTATGACCGATAAAAATACATTTTTATATCAAAAGTCAACACTTAATGTTGGAGGCCGGCTTTTAGATCTTAGCCAACCGAAAGTGATGGGGATATTAAATTTGACACCCGATTCTTTTTACGATGGAGGAAGAAATAGTACGCTTAACACCATACTGAAGCAAACGGGGAAAATGCTTGAAGAGGGAGCGGCAATTATTGATTTGGGAGCTTATTCTTCACGTCCAAACGCTGAACATATTTCAACCGAAGAGGAACTGAAAAGATTAATTCCTGCTTTAAACGCTGTTACAAACGAATATCCCCATGTCATGATTTCCATCGATACATTTCGGGCCGATATCGCAAATGCTGCAATAGAGAACGGGGCGCATATTATTAATGATATTTCTGGCGGCCAAATGGATCAACAGATGTTTAAAACCGTGGCCAGGCTAAAAGTTCCGTACATATTAATGCACATGAAGGGATCTCCGCAGACGATGATTAAAGAATCAAACTACGATGATATTTTTAAAGAAGTAATTCAATATTTTGTTGAAAAATTAAGCCAACTCAAAGAGCTCGGGGTAACGGATGTAATTCTTGATCCGGGTTTTGGATTTGCTAAAACATCCGCACAAAGCTATGAGCTTCTTAATAAATTAGATCAGTTCAAAATGATCGGATTACCAGTTTTAGCGGGTTTATCCAGAAAATCAATGATTTGCAAAGCCCTGGATATAACCCCGGAATTTGCTTTAAACGGAACAACGGTTGCCAACACCATTGCCTTAACAAAAGGCGCAAAAATACTTCGTGTTCACGATGTTAAAGCAGCAATTGAAGCCATAAAAATAGTAGCCGAATTAAAGAAAAAAGATTAAGTAGTAAGAATAGAGGATAAACTATTTAATCTTCGGTTATTTAATCCTCATTCTTTATTACCTACTGCGAATTCAATTTTGTACTTTTCGGCTTATGGAAGGATTTGATTTCAGTTTCCTCAACCTACGTTTCCTGGATGTTGTGGATATCCTGCTTGTTGCCATCATTATATACTATATTTTCAACCTCATCCGCGGAACCATTGCGTTAAACATTCTTTTAGGCTTGGCGATTATCTATGTGGTTTACCTGGTTGTAAAACAAGCACACATGCGCCTTCTTACAGAAATTTTAGGCGGTTTTGTTAGTGTTGGATTTATTGCCCTTATCGTTGTATTTCAGCAGGAGATCAGGCGTTTTTTATTGCTGATCGGTAAAAACGCGTTCATTCAAAAAGATAAAGCGTGGTGGTCATTTTTGTTCGGGCGTAAAGAAATAGAGAAAAACAATTTATCCCGCATTAAGCCCATTATCGATGCTTGTAAAAGCATGCAAAAAAGTCGTACAGGTGCTTTACTGGTGTTTGCCAAATATTTTGATGAACAATATTATCAAAATAGTGGGGAACTTATTGAAGCAAAAATATCCAAGCGTTTGATAGAAAGTATTTTTCAAAAACACAGTCCGTTACACGATGGTGCTGTAATTATTTCTGAAAATAAAATTCGTTGCGCCAGTTGTATTTTGCCACTAACCGAAAATGATCAGCTACCCCCACAATTCGGTTTACGACACAGGGCCGGAATAGGTATTTCTGAAATGAGTGATGCTGTAGCGGTGATCGTATCAGAAGAAACAGGCGAAATTGCTTATGCGAAGCAGGGAAGAGTAAGAATGAATTTAAGTTTTATCGAACTAGAAAAACTGCTAAACAGGGATTATTAGGAAAAATTACACCGATTAATTCTTAAAAATCGGTGTAATTTCTTTAAAATCTTTTAAATTAATTAGCAATATTGTTCAAACGCCTGGATCAGGTTATCAGCAATCATTTGAGCTGGACGGCCTTCTATCTGGTGACGCTCGATAATATGAACCAATTTTCCGTCTTTAAACAAAGCCATAGAAGGCGAAGAAGGTGGATAAGGCAACATTAATGATCGAGCCTGATCTACCGCTTCTTTTTCCATTCCGGCAAAAACAGTAACGAACTTATCAGGTCTTTTATCTTGCTGAGAAGCGATTTTTGCAGCCGGCCGGGCATTTGCCGCAGCACAACCACAAACTGAATTTACCATCACAAAAACAGTTCCGTCTGCTTTTATTGCGGTATTAACATCATCAGCGGTTCTCAAATCTTCGAAACCTGCGTTAGTTAATTCTTGACGCATAGGCGCCACTAAATATTCTGGGTACATTCTATTTTTTAAGTTTTGGTTCTACAAAAATACAATTTATAAAAACCATCTTACAAATGCATAATCAAATCATTGTCACAATAGGCTGGTTTGATTTATTCATATTTGCCGGCAAATTCTATTTAAAGCAAGGGTCCACTGCATTCAAGTAATTTCTGTTTCGCTTTCCGTTTTAAGCCCTAATAAAAAATCGGAAGATTCCCACTTCAATCTGGTTTATTTTGTTCTATCTAACATTATTTAACATGAAATATCATAAACAAAATAGTGCATTTTTAGTTATTATAAGAGTAAAATTATGACGTCACTGCAGGTAGTTTTAACCAAAAAAATTTAATAATTCTTCCCACTTCAACTAAATTTTATGCAAGTTTTAAAATCCATTACTCGGGCAAAACGGCGCCAAATTCTTTGTCAGGTGCGTAATTTATCGATGACGCTATTCATTCTTTCTTCTGTTTCAACTTTTGCACAAGACACTACGAGCAGCGTGATTCAAACAAAGTCTGGTCCTGTTAAAGTTGAAAAGCTTGCGTCCTTAGTTGAGCCTTGGGGTATGGCTTTCTTACCTGATGGAAGTTTACTCGTTACTGAAAAACCAGGACGGTTGCGAATTTATAATAAGGGTAAATTATCTGAACCAATAGTTGGTCTTCCGAAAATTGATTACCACGGTCAGGGAGGATTATTAGACGTTGAAATTGATCCGAAATTCCCGGAAAACAAATTTGTATATTTTTATTTTGTAGAGGCTGATTTAAAGCAACCGGATATAAAACGTGACAATGGTGATCCACGACTAGGCACATATCAGGATTATGATGATGCTACTTTAAAGGGAGGTGCGGTTGCCCGTGGCAGGTTAGATGGAAACAAGTTAACAGATACAAAAGTCATTTGGCGCCAGTTTCCAAAGATGATTGGCCGGGGACACTTTGGCGGCAGACTAGTATTCGCACCTGACGGAAAACTGCTAATTACATCCGGTGAACGACAGCGATTTGAGCCTGCACAAAACATGACCAATAATCTTGGTAAAATTATACGGATCAACCCCGATGGTTCCATCCCAAAAGACAACCCTTTTTTAAATAATAAAGCGGCACGCCCTGATATTTATACCCTTGGTCATCGTAACCCACTTGGTGCTGCCATAAACCCTACATCAAAACAGTTATGGATCCACGAAATGGGGCCAATGCATGGCGATGAATTAAACATTATTGTAGCAGGAAAAAACTATGGCTGGCCGGTTGTAAGTAATGGTGATAATTATGATGGCAGCCCTATTCCCGATCATGAAATGAAACCTGAATTTGCCGCTCCACTTTTTTATTGGCATCCAGCAATTTCCCCTTCCGGATTTATATTTTATACAGGTAGCCTTTTTAATAAATGGAACGGAAACGCTTTAATTGGTAGCTTTAATTCAGAAGCATTGGTTAGAATAAAGCTTGAAGGCAATAAAGTCTTAGAAGAAGAACGTATTTGGCTTAATCGTAGAATACGGGATTTGATTCAGGCACCTGATGGTTCGGTTTGGATGATAACTGATTCTAAGGAGGGAGAACTTTTGCGCATGACACCTGTTGCTGCCAAATAATATCTTAATTTATTCTAAAGGCTGGTAAAACATCCCAAACAAAAAATCTGCAAAGCATAGATAGTAATGCTAATCTCATTTATCGGCAAACCACATTAAGGCTTTGAATTTGGACAAACTATTAGTTAATTTTGTCATGTAATTTAAGTTATTATTAAACTGCATCTACAAATTGCTGTTTCAACTTATATAAAATTAACTTTAAAAATAAGCAAATTAAATAAACTCAAATGTCATCAGTAGAGACAACGTATCTTCCTTACAAAGTTAAGGACATTACCCTGGCCGAATGGGGGCGCAAAGAAATTGAACTGGCGGAGGCAGAAATGCCAGGCTTGATGTCGCTTCGTGCGGAATTTGGTCCTGCAAAACCATTAAACGGTGCCCGCATTGCCGGATGTTTGCACATGACTGTACAAACTGCGGTTCTTATTGAGACGTTGATCGAATTGGGCGCAGAAGTAACCTGGTCGTCATGTAACATTTTTTCAACTCAGGATCATGCTGCTGCGGCGATTGCTGCGGCTGGTATTCAAGTCTACGCCTGGAAAGGTTTGAATGAGGAAGATTTTGATTGGTGTATTGAGCAAACCTTATTCTTCGGCGAAGACCGTAAGCCTTTAAACATGATTTTGGATGATGGTGGTGACCTGACCAATATGGTTTTTGATAAATTTCCTGAACTAATTGCACAAATCAAAGGTCTCTCAGAAGAAACCACTACTGGCGTTCATCGTTTGCATGAGCGGATGAAAAACGGAACATTACACGTTCCGGCAATCAATGTTAATGACTCTGTTACCAAGTCTAAATTTGACAATAAATATGGATGCCGCGAGTCGCTGGTTGACGCGATTCGTCGTGCAACTGACGTAATGATGGCCGGTAAGGTTGGAGTAGTTTGTGGTTATGGAGATGTAGGCAAAGGTTCGGCAGATTCGTTAAAAAACGCGGGTGTTCGTGTGATTGTAACCGAAATTGATCCTATTTGTGCTTTGCAGGCCGCTATGGAAGGTTTTGAAGTTAAAAAACTGAACACAGCTATTAAAGAAGCTGATATTGTCGTAACAGCAACCGGAAATTGTAACATCGTTCGGGGGGAGCATTTTAAAGCTCTGAAAGATAAAGCGATTGTTTGTAACATAGGCCACTTTGATAATGAAATTGATATGGCCTGGCTAAACGGGAATTACGGCGATACTAAAATTGAAATCAAACCTCAGGTAGATAAATACACTATTGATGGAAAAGATGTTATTGTTTTAGCTGAAGGCAGGCTTGTTAATTTAGGCTGTGCAACAGGTCATCCATCTTTTGTAATGTCTGCCTCGTTTACAAACCAAACACTAGCGCAGTTAGAATTGTGGAACAATACCGGTGAGTATGAAAACAAGGTTTATACTTTGCCCAAGCATCTGGATGAGAAAGTTGCCCGTTTGCATTTAGCTAAAATCGGGGTTGAACTGGAGGTATTGGATGATTATCAGGCAGATTACATCGGAGTTAAAGTTGAAGGCCCTTTCAAACCAGAAACATATCGCTATTAATCTGCAACTATAAATTTTAAAAAGCCGATCTTACAAAGAGCGGCTTTTTTGCTTCAATTTTAAGCTATGAAAATTTTACTTTTTAATTTAATGTTCCTGGTATATGGATTTGGTGTTGAAGCCCAGCAAAAACCAAATGTTGCAGCACCTAAAAAACTAGAGTTAATTAAGCAAGTTGTAGAAACCTCATGCGGTCAATGCAAATTTAATATGAAAGGCGAAGAATGTAATCTTGCTGTCAGGATAAATGGTAAAGCTTACTTTGTGGATGGAGTGAATATTGACGATCATGGTGATGCACACGCAAAAGACGGTTTTTGCCAAAGAGTAAGAAAAGCCGAAGTTTCAGGACTGATTGTTGGCAATCGTTTTAAAGCAACCTCGTTTCGGCTCTTGCCTGAAACAAAGGGTACAAAAACATTGCTATAAATTTTAAAGAAATTATTTCAATTTTATTGTAAAAAACCATTATTCATGAGGAGAAGCTCCACTATTTATTTTTTTAAATAGAGAAACTATATAAAAAGACAATAAATTTTTTTATTGCAAAAATTTAAAAAAGGAATTTTTAACCAATACACATTGTGGTAGTAATTTAAAGGATCTATCCTAATTTAAGCTCCGCTATTTTCTTAATGACAAATCTTTCTATTAACATAAATAAAATAGCCACTCTACGAAATTCACGCGGAGGCAATAACCCCAATCTGGTTAAAGTTGCATTGGATGCTGAACGTTTCGGTGCACAAGGAATAACGGTGCATCCACGGCCTGATGAGCGGCACATCCGATACCAGGATGTATTTGATCTTAAAAAAGCAATTTTAACGGAATTTAATATTGAGGGTAATCCCAACGAAAAAAAATTTATTGACCTTGTTTTAGCCAATAAGCCAGCCCAGGTAACGTTGGTTCCCGATGCTGAAGGCCAGTTAACCAGTAACCATGGCTGGGATACAATAAAAAATCAGTCTTACCTTAAGGACATCATTACTGAGTTTAAAAATGCCGGGATCCGTGTTTCTATTTTTGTTGATCCCGCAAAGGAAATGATAGAAGCTGCCGTCGCAACCGGATCAGACCGCATTGAACTTTACACAGAAGCTTATGCTTTCGGTTTTCATCAAAATAAAGAAAAAGCGATAAAACCGTATATAGAGGCTGCGGAAATTGCCGCTAAATCAGGCTTGGGCTTAAACGCCGGCCATGACCTTGATTTGCAAAATTTGAAATATTTCGCACACAACATACCCACATTGCTCGAAGTTTCAATTGGCCATGCTTTAATCTGCGACAGTCTCTATTATGGATTGGAAAATACTATTCAAATGTATCTGAGGCAATTAAATCCCCATTAATTTTTTCGGCAATGATTAAACCTCTTGATATTTCCGATTTCATAAATCTTGAAAAAAATATTCCGGTAATTGATGTTCGCACACCTCTTGAATTTGAACATGCCCATATTCCCCGAGCTTTTAATATTCCTATATTTTCCAATGAAGAACGGGTACAGGTTGGAACAACTTACAAACAGAAGGGCCGGGAACAGGCTATTTTATTGGGATTTGATTTTACCGGTCCTAAATGGTCTGCATTTATCAGACAGGCCTTAGAGATTGCACCTGAAAAAAAAATTGCTTTGCATTGCTGGCGGGGCGGTATGCGTAGCGGAGCAATGGCTTGGGCGCTTGATATGTATGGTTTTGAAGTGTATCTGCTGGAAGGTGGTTATAAAAAGTTTCGTAACTGGGTGCTCGGTAAGTTTACAGAGCATTACCAGATATTTATCCTTGGTGGGATGACAGGTTCAGGGAAAACTCAGGTCTTAAAGGAATTAAAAATAAAAAAGCAGCAGGTTGTTGATCTTGAAGCTTTAGCTGATCATCAGGGATCAAGTTATGGTTCGATGGGTAAAACCTCTCAACCAAGTCAGGAATATTTTGAAAATTTATTAGCCGTAGAATTACATTCGGTAAATAACAATCAAACAGTATGGCTTGAAGATGAAAGCTTAACTATTGGAAAACGGTTTATACCAACTGGAATATGGCAACAGATGCGCATTGCATCAGTATTAAAAATGATTGTTCCGGCAGAAGAACGTATTGAATTTCTTGCTAAAGAATACGGTGAATTAAACCAGCAGTTTTTAATAGAAAGTACGCAACGCATTGCAAAACGCTTGGGTCCTGAACAAACCCGCCATGCGGTTGAAGCCATAAACGACAATCGTATAGTTGATTTTGTGAGACAGGTCTTAGTCTATTATGACAAAACTTATGCCTTAGGTTTGAACAAACGTGACCCGAAAACAATTATACCGCTTTATTGCGATGGAACCGAACCGCTAACAAATGCTACAATGGTTTTAAATCATTTTAAAATGATGCAGCCTTCAGTAGTATAATACATTATTTCAAAAAATGATTTTAGAAAATATTAAACTTACCCAGTATTCTCATGGTGCCGGTTGCGGATGTAAAATAAGCCCTGCTACATTAGATCAAATATTAACAAGTACAAAAATTAATAAACCTGATAAAAATCTTTTAGTTGGAAATGATACCCGGGATGATGCTGCAGTTTACAGCTTAGGCAATGGCACTGCCCTGATATCCACTACCGATTTTTTTATGCCAATTGTTGATGATCCGTACGATTTTGGCCGGATTGCTTCTGCAAACGCCATCAGCGATGTGTATGCGATGGGCGGAAAACCTATTTTGGCGATCGCAATTTTAGGTTGGCCTATTGACAAACTTTCAGCGGAAGTTGCGCAAAAAGTATTGGAGGGAGCTCGTGCGATTTGCGCAGAAGCAGGAATTTCTCTTGCCGGCGGTCATAGCATTGATTGTCCGGAACCAGTATTTGGTTTATCAGTAAATGGAATAATAGAATTAAAGCACCTCAAACGAAATTCTACTGCTATAGCAGGAAACAAACTATATCTTACAAAAGCTCTTGGTGTAGGGATATTAACTACCGCACAAAAAAAGGGAATTCTAGATATAAAGCATGCATTTGTGGCACCCGAAAGTATGGCCTTGCTCAACAAGATCGGCGAAAGCCTGGGCAAATTGGAATACGTAGAAGCCATGACGGATGTAACCGGATTTGGCTTGCTGGGACATTTATCAGAAATGTGCGAAGGAAGTAATTTACAGGCGGTAATTAAATTTGACAAAGTGCCAAAAATTGACATCATAAACGACTATCTGAAACAAGGTTGCATTCCGGGTGGCACAAACAGAAATTGGGAAAGTTATGGTCATAAAATTAGCACGATCAGCACAATTCAAAAAAACATTTTAGCAGATCCGCAAACAAGCGGCGGTTTACTGGTAGCCGTTGAGGAATCGAAAACTGAAGAATTTGAAACTATTCTACGGAATAACGGCATTCCAGAAAAAAATATCGTTTCATTTGGATGGCTGGAAGAACGACAGAATGAAAATTTGATCCGAGTTATTTAATAAGGCCCTTAAGTATTATTATGATAAGATAATGCTTCTGTAATATTCTGCTTATACACTTTAAAGCGTCCTGATTTAGTACGAAAAATCTTACTTTTGCAGAATAAATATATCCTCATTTTAATGAAGTTAAATATAGATTATAAAGAAAGATTTGAAGAGCGGCATATCGCTACCAATGAGAGTGATACTCTTGAAATGCTAAAAGTGATTGGCGTTCAATCCCTTGATCAGCTAATTGATGAAACAGTTCCGTTTCAAATCCGGTTAAAAAAACCTTTAAATCTTCCAGCGGCAAAAAGCGAGTTCGACTACTTAAATAACCTGAAACAAACCGCTTCTAAAAATAAAGTATTTAAATCCTATATCGGCCAGGGCTATCATGATGTAATCGTTCCTGGAGTGATTCAAAGGAATATATTAGAAAATCCGGGCTGGTATACCCAATATACTCCTTACCAGGCAGAAATTGCGCAGGGCCGCTTACAGGCATTATTAAATTTCCAAACCATGGTTGTAGATCTTACCGGAATGGAAATTGCAAACGCATCTTTACTTGATGAGGGTACAGCCGCAGCGGAAGCCATGTTTATGCAATACAGCCTTCGTAAAAAAGCCGACGCCAATATCTTTTTTGTTTCCAACGAAGTATTTCCTCAAACCATAGATATTTTAAGAACCCGTTCTGCTCCTTACGGGATAGAACTCTTAATAGGCAATCACGAAAAGATTGATCTTACTGATAACATGTTTGGAGCAATTGTTCAGTATCCGGCAGGGAACGGCGCTATTTATGATTACACTGATTTCGCTGGTAAAGCACATGAAAAGGGAATTAAATTAACTGTAGTTGCCGACATTATGAGCTTAACCTTATTAACTCCTCCCGGAGAATGGGGTGCTGATATTGTTGTTGGAACTACCCAGCGCTTTGGGGTACCAATGGGATTTGGAGGACCGCACGCCGCTTTTTTTGCTACAAAAGATGAGTACAAACGATCTATCCCAGGTCGTATTATAGGGGTTACAATTGATAACGCTGGGAATTATGCTTTACGTATGGCACTTCAAACTCGCGAACAACATATCCGTCGCGACAAAGCCACCTCAAATATTTGTACGGCCCAAGCACTTTTAGCAATTATGGCCGGTATGTACGCCGCTTATCATGGCCCAAAAGGTTTAAAACGTATTTCGTCGCAAATTCATGCCCTAACGGTTCTCTTAGCTAACTGTCTGGAGAAATTAGGATATAAACAAGAAAACGATTTTTTCTTTGACACCCTAAAATTTAATCTTCAAAATCTTTCAGGTTCTATTCATGCGGAAGCTGTTAATAATGAGTTTAATTTAAATTTTAGCGATAAAGAAGTTACCATTTCTTTAGATGAAACTACGTCTTTAGAAGACATCAAAGCGATTATTCGTGTTTTTGCTAAAGTAAAGGGAAAAACAATAGGAGACTTAAGTATGGATAGTTTAGTTTCAGATATTTACTCCAGGATACCAGATACATTATCCAGAAAATCAGAATACTTAACCCATCCGGTTTTTAACTCATATCATTCTGAGCATGAAATGCTTCGTTACATTAAATCTTTAGAAACAAAAGATCTTTCGCTTACGCATTCCATGATCCCATTAGGCTCATGTACCATGAAGTTGAACGCGACTACAGAAATGGTCCCTGTTACCTGGCCGGAATTTAGTAAGATGCACCCTTTTGCACCCTCAGATCAGGTTGGCGGATACATGCAGATATTTACTGAATTAAATGACTGGTTAAGTGAAATCACCGGTTTTGCAGCCATGGGCTTACAGCCAAATGCCGGTGCTCAGGGTGAATACACCGGTTTAATGGTCATCCGGGCTTACCATTTAGACCGTGAAGACAAGCATCGCAACGTAGCTTTAATTCCTTCTTCAGCTCATGGTACCAATCCTGCGTCAGCAGCTATGGCCGGAATGAAAGTTGTTGTGGTTAAGTGCGATGAAAGCGGAAATGTAGATGTTTCTGATCTTCGGGCGAAAGCCGAACAACATAAAACCGACCTCTCCTGTTTAATGGTAACCTATCCGTCAACTCATGGAGTATTTGAAGAAAACATCATTGAAATCTGCCAGATAATTCATGAATACGGTGGCCAGGTTTATATGGATGGGGCAAACATGAATGCTCAGGTAGGATTAACAAGTCCGGCAAGGATTGGTGCCGATGTTTGCCATCTTAATCTTCATAAA
Source organism: Pedobacter sp. (assembly GCA_014378705.1). Lineage (GTDB taxonomy): Bacteria > Bacteroidota > Bacteroidia > Sphingobacteriales > Sphingobacteriaceae > Daejeonella. Next base: position 50,251 of record JACMND010000047.1, read on the forward strand.
ACATTCTGCATCCCCCACGGTGGTGGCGGCCCGGGTATGGGCCCCATCGGTGTAGCAAAGCATCTGGTAAAGTTCCTTCCCGGTCACAGCATTGTTAACATAAGCAAGGATAAGTCAATAAACGCTGTTTCTTCGGCACCCTGGGGTTCTGCTTCTATCTTAATTATTTCTCACGCTTATATTGCCATGATGGGAGGCATCGGATTAACAAATGCGACACGTTATGCCATCTTAAATGCTAATTACATTAAAGCACGATTGGAAAGTCACTACCCTGTATTATATTCTGGCAGTAAAAACCGATGTGCACACGAGATGATTCTGGATTGCCGTGCATTCAAACAATTTGGAATTGAAGTAATAGATATAGCTAAAAGGCTTATGGATTATGGCTTTCATGCCCCAACTGTTTCATTTCCTGTTGCCGGAACATTAATGATAGAGCCAACCGAGTCAGAGCCAAAACATGAAATAGATCGCTTTTGTGATGCCATGATCGCCATTCGTAAGGAAATAGAAAACATTGAAAATTCAATTTCAGAAATGACCGACAACCCCCTTAAAAACGCACCGCACACTGCTGCAGTTGTTACAGATAGTGAGTGGAACCATTCTTATTCTCGTAAAACAGCTGCTTTTCCACTAGAATATGTTGCTTCGTTTAAATTTTGGCCGTCAGTTGGCAGGGTAAACGATACACATGGCGACCGCACGTTAATTTGTTCTTGTCCTCCTATTGAGAGCTATGCGGATGAAGTATTGAATTAAAAAACTTTAATATTTAAGGATTTGCATGTGTTTGAAATCAAGCTTAAACAATGTTTAATGTCAATTCCATGATTTGATTAATTTTTATAACATCTTATTAATTTTGCCGTATAGGTAACACTAATATGACACTATAATCATTTTGATTAAAAATCGTAACTAAAAATCAAATACTTATATTATTTTTAGACCACCTTAAAAATAAGTTAGTATCTTTTTACAATGCGCAAAAGTTTTACCTCAAACCTTATATTTTATTTCATTTTAATTTCAACTGTTTACACACATACAGCTTCCGCTCAACAAACCAAATTGAGATTACAGCTAAAATGGACACATCAGTTTCAATTTGCGGGATATTATGCCGCACAGCAAAAAAATTTTTATAAAGACGAAGGTCTGGAAGTAACCATATTAGAAGGCGGAAAAAGTATCTCCCCTATTCAGATTGTTTCTTCAGGGAAAGCAGAATTTGGTATTTACGATCCGGAAATATTATTTAAAAGTCCTAAGAAAAATCCGCTAATGGTGGTGTTTGCCACTCTTCAAAGTTCTCCTTATGGGATACTATCAAAACCTGAAAGCGGCATAAAAAGGCCAAGCGATCTGGTTGGTAAAACCATTCTGTCAGACGGAGACCAGGGTTGGAGCATTTTTAAAGCGATTATGCTTAAAGAAGGTTTACCAGTTAATAAAACAAAAGTTTTACCACGAGAGAGAGATTATGAGGATTTGTTAACCGGTTCTGCAGATGCGGTTGTCACTTACATTACATCCCAGCCAACTTGGTTAAGAAATAAGGGTTTAAATCCGGCCATTATGAGTCCGCTAGATTATGGTGTTGATTTTTATGGTGATGTAGTTTTTACAAGCAAGGCTTATGCTGATGATTCACCAGAAATTGTTGAAGCGTTTAACAGGGCAACGCGTTTAGGTTGGCAATATGCTTTAGGTAATAAAGAAAGAATGGCTAACTACATATTAAAATTGCCGGGTGTTAAAGAGCGTGGACTTACAAAACAAAATCTGCTGGACGAAGCTAATGAACTTGAAAAATTAATATTGCCCCAGTTTGTTAAAATTGGCCACATGAATGCAGGAAGGTGGCAAAATATGTTAGTTATTTATCAGGACCTGGGGCTTGCAGATAAGACCCTCACTTTAAAAGGATTCTTGTTTAATCCTACCGATGCGCAAAATAATAAATGGTATGACATTTTAATCTTTACGTTAATGGCAGGCGCTTCATTATTTTGTATCGCACTGTTATTAAACTGGGAGTTACGGCGCCAGGTTAGATCAAAAACAAGTGCGCTGATAAATGAAAACGAGGAAAGAGTGAAATCTGATGAAAGGCTTGAACTAGCAATTGAAGCGGCAGGGCTTGGCTTATGGGAAATAAACCTGCCTGATAAATCAGCCCATTTAAATCAGCGCTGGATATTAACTCAATTGGGTTACGATTGGAATGAGGGTACTAAAGATTTAAACCAATGGGATTCACTTATACATCCGGAAGATAAGGCCAGGGTTGAAAAAGTTAATCAGGAATTTCTTATATCTCAAGCAACCTCTAATACAATAAGTTACCGCGTTAAAACTTTTGAAGGCGATTATAGATGGATTTTGTCTTTTAGAAAAATTTCTGCCCGCGATAAAGACGGAAAGCCCACCAATATTACTGGTTTACATCTGGACATTGATTCTATTAAAAGAAAAGAATTTGAATTACAAGAGTTAACTAAAGAGTTACTTAAAAAGAACGGCGAACTTGAAAAGTTTGCCTACATCACCTCTCATAATTTACGGGCTCCCGTTGTAAATCTTAAAAGCTTAACAGAAATGCTTGCCGCCGGCGACCTTCCGGATGAACTTGCAGTTGAAATAAACAATAAAATTCGTCAATCTGTAAAACAACTGAATAACACCCTTAATGATTTAGTTGAGATAGTTTCCAGTAAAGCGGGAGAACAAATAACAAAAGAAAGTTTAAACCTGCCAATAGAACTGGATCAGGTAATGATCAGTATTGAAAACCAAATTCAACAATCAAAAGCTCAGGTTTTTACAGATTTTTCTGAAGTGGAGCATATCAGTTTTCCTAAAAAATATTTAACCAGTATTTTATTAAACCTGTTAACGAATGCAATAAAGTACAAATCTCCGGAAAGGCCTTTAATTATTAACGTAAGCACACATATTGATAAAAACTTTACGATACTTAAATTTACTGACAATGGTATTGGCATCAATATGCAAAAATTTGGTCATAAGGTTTTCGGACTTTACCAGCGTTTTCACAATAATATTGATGGTAAAGGCCTTGGTTTATATATTATAAAATCACAGGTAGAGGCCATGGACGGAAAAATTGAAGTAGAAAGTGAAGTAAACAAGGGCACAACGTTTAGTATTCATTTTTACGACCCTCATCATCAGGCTATAGAAGTAATTAATAACCCGAGGTAAATTAAAGTTTACATTATAAGTTTAAACACTTATAACGCTATGATTGTATTAATAAATTATATCGCGTTATGAACAGAATAAATTTAGCCATTACAATAATTGCAGCCGTTTTTCTACTAATGGCTTTTACCACTCCAGTTAAATTAGAAACTTATAAAGTAGATACAGAACTTTCATCTATTGATTGGATAGGACGTAAAGTAACTGGTAAGCATAATGGCAAAATAAATATTTCATCAGGCGAGGTTTTAGTCAAAGAAAATGATGTACAGGGTGGTTCATTTACAATGGACATGAACTCGATAATTTCTGATTCTGAGAAATTGACAAGCTATTTAAAAAATGAAGATTTTTTTTCTGTTGAAAAAAATCCTACCTCAAAGTTTGTTATCACCAAAGTTAGCTCAATAGGAAACCAACGTATTAATGTTAGCGGTGATTTAACCATAAAAGGTCATACAGAATCAATCACTTTTCCGGCAAGTGTTAAGAAAAAGGGAAACTCACTTGTCGCGATTGCAAATAAAATAATGATCAACCGTGCTAAATTTAATATCAGGTACGGATCAAAAAGTTTTTTTAACGATATTGCCAATAAGGCTATAGATGATGAGTTTGAATTGGCAATTAATTTAGTCGCGAAGAAATAGCTTTCCCTGAATAATAAAAACCTGTGAAATATATTAATTAGGTTTTATATGCCTCCACGAATTTTATTCTGAAATAAAAGAACTAATTTTAATAGGTATCGTAGGGCATAAAACTAGCCAATTCTGTACATTAGGGATTTGATATGGTTAAAACCAGAATTATATTATATAAGTAATGATAGACGTATTTGTAGTTGATGACGATGATATCAATAATTTTCTGCTTAAGCATTTAATTACAAAAAGTGAATTCGGAGTAAATCTAAAAACTTTTAATAATCCTGTAGAAGCCGTTACTCAAATTAAAAACCATCACAACCATAACTGCAATATAGATTTGTTGTTATTAGATATAAACATGCCATCAATGAGCGGTTGGGATGTACTTGATGAGTTAAGGATGTCTGGTGAAAGCATAATTCAATGCAGTAAAATTTACATGCTTTCCTCATCGATTTACAGCTCTGACATGGAACAGGCTGAGAATTACAAAGAAGTGTCCGGTTTCATATCAAAACCAATCGGTTTGGATCAATTAACTAACATTTTTAAGGAAATCACTATTTCTAAACGGGAAGAAGTTTAAACTGTTCGGATTCAAAACTTACCTTACTTATTGAGTTTAATTTTGCATGATAAAACAAGCATGTCCAATTTTCTTTGGCAGCTTGCAATCCAAATTCCTGACGCAATTCCATAGATTTTCTACCGTCAAGATCATATTTTGCGATAAACTTTCGAATTAATTGTTCGGGTTCAGGTAAAACATCACCTCCGAAAAAAAGAATTTCAGAATCTTCTTTAATTTTAAACACCTGATGAAATTCAGAATGACCGCCGGTTAGTTCAAAGCTTATCTCATCATTAAACTGCCCTGATCCTTCTACAAAACGAATACTTCCGCTTCGTTGAACTACATCAAATAGCTCAGTTTTATAAGATCTTGAAGGTTTACTGTAAGCCGTTTCCCACTCTCCTCTTTGAATAACATATTCCGCATTTGGAAAACTAAGCTGCAATTTTTTATTTTCATCTTCATAAACCATCCCACCCGAATGATCGAAATGAAGATGTGACATCAGCACTAATGAAACATCCTGATAATTATAACCAGCTTTGCGGATATTATTATGAATAAGTAATTCGCCCTGATCATTTTTAAAACCTAAACCAGTATCAGCAACAATCAGGTTGTTTTTCGTTTTAATTAAAAATGGCTGAACATAAATAAATAATGATCCAGGTCTGTCTTTGGTTTGATGTAAAGCGGGATCAAAAGGTATAAACTCTTTACTAACATCTACAGAATAAGAACCCTCAGTTAACGCGTAAGCTTTCAATGTTTATTAAATAATTATTGCCTTAAATGGTTATTTTTACCCTTAGAAAAAGCCATACAGCCTGCTCTAAAAGCCAAATATATGCAAAAAAGATGGGTGGAAAAGGACGTTAATAACCCGGAACTTGTAGCTGGTTTGCAATCTTCTTTACTTATTGACAAGGTTTTGGCCACCTTACTCGTTAAACGCGGGATCAACAGCTTTGAAGAGGCCCGTGGTTTTTTCAGGCCTGATCTTCGACAACTGCATGACCCGTTTTTAATGCAGGATATGGAAAAAGCGATCCTAAGAATTGAAAAATCAATCGCGAATTCCGAAAAGATCCTGATTTATGGAGATTATGATGTAGATGGAACCACGTCGGTGGCATTGGTTTTTAGTTTTTTCAAAAAATACCATTCAAAAATTGAATTTTATATTCCAGACAGATATAAAGAGGGTTATGGAATTTCAACGCAAGGAATTGATTATGCCCTCCAAAACAACTTTTTATTAATTATTGCTTTGGATTGCGGCATAAAATCTATTGATAAAATTGATTATGCCAATAGTCTGGGTATTGATTTTATTATTTGTGATCATCACCTTCCGGGAGAAACATTGCCGGCCGCTGTAGCGGTTTTAGATCCGAAAAGAACGGATTGCCAATATCCTTACAAAGAACTTTCAGGTTGTGGTATCGGGTTTAAACTGGTTCAGGCGTATTGCCAGAAGAATGAAATTTTATTTGATGAGATTATTTGTTTCCTCGATCTGGTTGTTGTAAGTATTGCTTCAGATATTGTGCCCATAACGGGTGAAAACCGTGTGCTCGCCTGGTACGGACTTAAAAGATTAAATTCAGAACCTTGTAAAGGATTATCCGCCCTGATTGATATTGCGGGAAGAAAAGGAGGCTTTTCAATTATGGATGTCGTTTTCACAATCGGTCCTCGAATTAATGCAGCAGGCCGAATTGATGATGCGAAACATGCGGTTAACCTACTTATTGCGGACACCATCGAAACTGCCTTTTTTAGAGGGCAGGATATTAACTTAAAAAATACCGAACGCAAACTTTTTGATACTTCCATAACCGAACAAGCTTTGGCGATGATTGATCAGGATGATGTATTGATTTCAAAAAAAACAACTGTAGTTTATAATGAGGGCTGGCATAAAGGGGTGATTGGAATTGTTGCCTCGCGTTTAACAGAAAAGTATTACCGCCCCACCATCGTTCTAACTAAATCAAACGGTCATATTACTGGTTCTGCCAGATCCGTAATGGACTTTGATTTGCATGAGGCAATCAGTTCATGCAGCGATTTACTCCTGCAATTTGGTGGACATAAATATGCTGCCGGCCTCACCATGCTTCCTGAAAATTTGGTTGCCTTTCAAAAAAAATTTGAAGAGGTTGTTTCTTTATCAATTTCGGACGAACTGTTGATACCAGCCATACAAATTGACGCTCTTTTAAATTTAAAGCAAATAGACTCGAGGTTTTGCCGTGTACTACAACAATTCGCCCCTTTCGGTCCGCAAAATATGTCACCAATATTTATTAGCAAAAATGTTTTTGTGCAGGGAAAGGCATCAATAGTGGGAAAAAACCATATTAAACTTTGCATCAGACAAAGTGATTCTACCTATTTTGAAAGCATCGGTTTTGGTATGGCCGAATATATGGATGAAATTAACACAGGAAAGCATTTTGACGTTTGCTATACCATTGAAGAAAATGTATTTAAAGAAAAACGTTCATTACAATTAAACATTAAAGGAATTAAGATCAAAGACGTTGAGAGTTGACAGTTGTCAATATGTATAAAGCAGAAAAATGAAGTTTAATAAACGTGTGAGCAGTTGGGAATATGTAGAAAGCAGAAGAATGATGCTATTAAAACCCGATAAATGCGATTGCTCCAGCCCTTGCAGGATTATAACTACTAGAGGGCTGCCATTCCTATAGAATGGAATATTACTTGTCAAAATATCAGCTTTAAATTCTAACAATTAATATCTAACAACTAACTACCTAACAACTCATAAAGTAACAACCAACCAACAACATGATATTAAAGGCTGAAAACCTGATAAAAAAATACAAACAACGAACGGTTGTTGATAATGTTTCCTTTCATGTTTCGCAAGGTGAGATCGTTGGTCTGCTCGGTCCGAACGGGGCGGGAAAAACCACTTCATTTTACATGATTGTAGGATTAATAAAACCTAATGAAGGTCATGTTTTTTTGGAAGACCGGGATATAACTTCAGATCCGATGTATCGCCGGGCGCAAAAAGGAATTGGTTATTTAGCGCAGGAGGCCTCTGTTTTTCGCAAGCTTTCGGTAGAAGATAATATTCTGGCTGTTTTGGAGATGACCAAACTGAGTAAGGCAGATCAAAAAGAAAAACTGGAGCAGCTAATTGAAGAGTTCAGCCTTACAAAAGTCCGAAAGAACCGTGGAGACTTACTTTCAGGTGGAGAAAGACGGCGAACTGAAATTGCTCGTGCCCTTGCTGCAGATCCAAGTTTTATATTGCTGGACGAGCCTTTTGCCGGCGTAGATCCGATTGCCGTAGAGGAAATACAAACCATTGTGGCTAAGCTTAAACTACGTAATATTGGGATTCTTATTACAGATCATAACGTTCAGGAAACGCTTTCAATTACAGACAGAGCGTATTTATTAGCAGAAGGAAAGATCATGTTAACCGGAACTCCTACAGAAATTGCAGAAAACGAAATGGCGAGAAAATTTTATCTTGGCCAAAATTTTGAACTTCGAAAGAAGAGAACTTTAACCTAAGTATACTACCAGAATGACGATAGTAAATTCCATTTTTACATGGATCATGAAAAAGCGGATGCATCAGATTGAGTTGTTTGTAAAATACCCGCATGATGTTCAGGAGGAATGGTTTCAAAGCTTAATTTCATCAGCCCAACATACAGAATGGGGAAAAGAACACGGCTATTCGTCTATTTACAACCGTTCGCAATATAAGGAGAGAGTAAAAATTCAGAACTATGACACACTGAAACCTTACATTGAAAAAATGCTATCCGGCAAGCAAAATGTACTTTGGCCATCAGAAATAAAATGGTTCGCAAAATCATCTGGAACCACCAGCGACCGCAGTAAGTTTATCCCTGTTAGCGAAGAATCTTTAGAAGAATGCCACTTTAAAGGAGGCAAAGACCTGCTTACACTTTATTGCAATAATCGCCCGGAGACCAGAATATTCACTGGCAAATGCCTGGTTCTTGGTGGAAGCCACCAAATTAATCAGCTTAATTCAGAATCTTCTTATGGCGACCTTTCAGCTGTTTTAATAAAAAACCTTCCGTTTTGGGCGGAGTTTTACCGTACCCCGGATATGTCCATCACACTGATGGATAATTTTGAAGAAAAAGTAGAAAAAATGGCCAGAGCAACCATTGATGTTAACGTAACCAACCTTTCGGGGGTTCCAACATGGAACATCGTTCTGGCAAAAAGAATCCTGGAAATTACCGGTAAAAGTAATCTGCTTGAAGTTTGGCCTAATCTGGAATTATATTTTCACGGTGCGGTTAATTTTACGCCTTACCGTGAACAATTTAAAAATTTGATCCCATCTGATAAAATGTATTACCTGGAAACTTATAACGCTTCCGAAGGTTTTTTTGGAATTCAAGATCAGTCAAATTCAGAAGAAATGCTGTTGATGTTGGATTACGGCATCTATTATGAGTTTTTGCCAATGGAACATTTTAGCGATGAAAATCCAAAAACATTGGAATTGGATGAAGTTGAACTAAATAAAAACTATGCGATAATCATTTCTACAAATGCTGGTTTATGGCGTTACATGATCGGCGACACGGTTAAATTTACTTCCCTCACACCTTACAGAATTCAGATAACCGGGCGTACCAAACATTTTATCAATGCATTTGGAGAAGAACTAATCATTGATAACGCTGAAAAAGGACTTACCAAAGCATGCCATGCAACTGGGGCAGTTATCCGGGATTATACCGCCGGGCCTATTTATTTTAAAGGAAATGAAGCCGGAGGACATGAGTGGATCATTGAATTTGTAAAACTTCCTGAAAATATAAATCTTTTTATTGATGTTCTTGATCAAACTTTGCGGGAAGTAAATTCTGATTATGATGCCAAACGATACAAAGATATGGCTTTACGCCAACCACTCTTACATACAGCCCCGGAAGGAACTTTTTATAACTGGATGAAAGGCCGTGGAAAGTTAGGCGGACAGCATAAAGTGCCTAGACTCGCCAATGACAGGATATATTTGGATGAAATTTTGAAGGGGATGAAAGCATAGTGCGCAGTAAAATTTTTTAATTATTATGTAGGAATTAGTTAAAAAGCCTTTATAGAAGAGAAACTTAATTCCCTGTTTACTCCCACCTCCACTCCCCTGCAATCTCTAACGCCTCTTTCAAATTATTCTTCAGCAAAAAATCTCAGGTTTGTGTATCCGTTAAATGCTTCGCTGTAATTTCTGAAACATCTGCCAGACCGTAAATTAGCATGGAGTTAAACCTTACCGTATTTTTCAAGCCCTGTTCATCAACAAGGTCAAACACATCACAATCTGCATGATAGCATCGCCCAGAGTTGTTTGGAAGTCGGCCACCTGAGGCACCCCCTGTTGGGATATCCTGTAACATAAACGGCTGATGATTACTATGCAAAAATGCAAGACTGGTAAAAAGATTCTTAAACGAAGTATCAATTGTGGATATCAAATTTCCTATTTGCTGAAAAAGTTCTTTGGATTCAGGCGAACTGGAATTAAAACCTTTCGGATCGTTGCTCATGTCATAATTAAGCATGTACCTGATCTGATCTGCTGTATCATCTTTAACGGACTTATTTACATACGCTTTCGAGCCCAGTAAGCCCTGTTCCTCGCCAATAAACATCACAAATTCAATGGTTCGTTTTGGCCTTAATTTTAGAGCAGAAAAAGTGCGTGCCATATCCATCACAGAAAATGAACCGATACCATTGTCAATCGCACCGGTTGCCAGATCCCGGCTATCCAGGTGCCCGCCAACTACAATCTTTTCTTTTGATGAAGAACTGCCTTTTCGACTGGCAATTACATTTCTGACTTTACGCTACAAGCCTTAACATAGATTCTGCTTGTGTCAAACCTATCTGTTCTCCAAGTTTACTCATGATGCGAAAATTTAAATACAATAGGCAAAAGACAATCATTTTTATGGCTCAACTTTTCCCCTTTTTTTGGGAAAAATAAGCGAAGCAACTACGCTTACAGTTAATATTCCTATGATGATGAACAGGGAATGAATTGTCTGAAATCCCCAATCTTTTGCCCAGTGATGAACGAGCATTTTTAAACCGATAAAAATCAGTAAAAATGCAAGTCCGGTTTTGAGATAATGGAATTTATGGATCACGTTAACCAACAGAAAAAACATAGAACGCAAACCAAGGATCGCAAAAATATTGGAGAAAAAAACGATGTATGGATCTTTTGTAACCGCAAAAATAGCCGGAATAGAATCTACAGCAAAAATAAGATCTGTAAATTCTACGATTAATAGAACTACAAATAATGGTGTAATGAAACGCTTTCCGTCAATTTTTATAAAAAATTTATTGCCAACAAACTCCGGATGTACTGAGAAATACTTTGAAGCAAATTTAACAACAGTATGATTTTGAGTATCTATATTGTCTTCAGCCCGCTTTAAAAGCATCATTATTCCGGTGTACAAAAGAAACGCACCAAAAATATACAGAATCCAATCAAACCTTGTAATAAGCGTAGCACCCAAAAATATGAAACTAAAACGCATCACGATTGCGCCCATAATACCCCAAACCAACACCCGGTGGTAATACTTTTCATCTACCCCAAAAGCGCTGAAAATTAATACCATAACGAAGATATTATCAACCGAAAGGGCATACTCTATAACGTATCCGGTTAAAAATTCTAAGGCAAGGTTTTGATTGTAGATGTTAAGACTTGCCCCAAAATTACCGGGTACAAGCGTAATGTTATGAAAGTGTTTAGCAGTTATATCCTGTAATTGGGCAAAACTTTCAATTCCATGCAGTAACTGCCCCTCGGTTAACAAAAGAAAATAAAAGCCCATGGCAAACGAAACCCATATAAAGCTCATAACCGCAGCTTCCTTAAAACTTACCACATGATCTTTCTTACTAAAAACCCCAAGGTCTATAGAAAGCATCAGAATTATGAAAAGCAAAAAGCTTCCAAAAAAGAGTAACTCGTTAGACATTCTTTATTTTTTTCGTTCGGTTGTAAAGCGTACAAGTTGCTCTAAAGCTAAACGCGATGCATGGTCAGGAAAGGTTTTTAAAATTTTAAAAGCCTGCTCCTGATAATTTAGCATTTGTGAGGTCGCATAATCCATGCCTCCGCCAGAGCGAACAAAGTTGATCACTTCGGTAACCTTATCCGGCTCATCATTGTGATTTTTAACCAGGTTTATGATGTGTCTTTTTTGCAAACGGTCCGCTTTGTTTAAAGCAAAAATCAACGGCAATGTGATCTTTTTTTCTTTAATATCCATGCCCAGCGGTTTGCCTACATCATCAGTGCCAAAATCAAAAAGGTCATCTTTTATCTGAAAAGCAATTCCTATTTTTTCACCAAATAAGCGCATCTTTTCGATAGATTCTTCGTCGGCACCAGCGGAAGCCGCACCGCAAGAACAACAAGAAGCAATAAGAGAAGCCGTTTTCTGACGGATCACATCGTAATAAATTGTTTCACTGATATCTAAATGCCTTGCCTTTTCAATTTGCAAGAGTTCGCCCTCGCTCATCTGTTCAACGGCCTGAGAAACGATCTTAAGCAAACCAAAATCCCCATGATTTATTGATAACAGCAAGCCCTTGGATAGAAGATAATCACCAACCAGAACAGCAATTTTATTTTTCCATAAAGCGTTAATAGAAAAAAAGCCGCGTCGTTCGTATGAATTATCAACTACATCATCATGTACCAGGGTAGCCGTGTGCAAAAGCTCTACAAGAGCGGCCCCACGATGGGTTGCCTCTGTTATCCCACCACATAAACTGGCGGAAAAAAAAACAAACATGGGCCTGATTTGCTTACCCTTTCGTTTAACTATGTAATGCGTTATCCGATCAAGTAGCGGAACCGAACTTTTCATAGATGCCTTAAACTTATGTTCAAAGACATCCAGTTCTGCACTGATAGACTGTTTAATCTCGTTAAGGCTGGGCATTAATCTCTAAATGCGTATGATCAGGTTTAAAAATAATGATGCAAACATATTGAAAAAGGCTGATTTAAAATCAACGATTCACCCAACTAAACGTCATTTTAGCTATTTGAATTTAAGTTTAAAACTTATAAAATTTTAATACTTTTGCAATCCTCCGGAGAGGTGTCAGAGTGGTCGAATGAGCCAGCTTGGAAAGCTGGTGTACTGGCAACGGTACCGAGGGTTCGAATCCCTCCTTCTCCGCCATGACAAGAGTTTATACCCTATTCTAAGCAAGAGAATAGGGTTTTTG
>JACMND010000048.1 GCA_014378705.1 Pedobacter sp.
CCAGCTCTCAGTCGGGGGCAAACCTGGTCTCAGATCAAAAGTTTAAAGATTTCAAATTGCTCGCTGAGTTCAGATATCAGAAAGGCAGTAATAGCGGCTTGTATTTGAGAGGACGGTATGAAGTTCAGATCGAAGACAGTCCAAAGGATGCACATCCTGCAAACGTGCTGTTTAGTGGGGTTTATGGTTTCTTAACTCCAAGTGAAATTGCTACACTCGGTCCTGACCAATGGCAGACTTACGAGATTACCTTAACAGGACGGATGGTTACCATCGTGGTAAACGGAAAAACGGTGATCAGCAACCAGGAGATTCCCGGAATTACAGGCGGTGCTTTGGATAGCAATGAGGGCGATCCGGGTCCGATTTTTATTCAGGGAGATCATGGACCTATTGAGTTTAGAAAATTGGTGGTCACTCCGGCAAAGTAGGATCAATAAAGGAATTGTTTAGTTGCTAAGATTAAAATAAGTACCTGATTAACATTGATCAGGTACTTCGTAAATAAGATACCATTGCGAACATTGCTAATAAGGCGGCAAGATTCGATAAATAATTTGAAACGATTGCCCGGATAACTTTAGCGGGAACCCCACCTAAAAGGATATTGGTAGGAACATCTTTATTTACTAATGCCCCCGCTGCCACAATTGTATTTTCGCCCACAGTTACTCCGGGTGATATTTTTGCCTTGGTACCAATCCATACATTTCGTTTGATCAGGATGGATTTCAGATCAAAGTCTTTTCTTGCCGAAGGGTTTACAGGTTGATTTTCTATAATCAGGTTAATTTTTGGTCCGATCTGCACATCATCTTCAATGGTTATTCTCCCGCTGGCGCACGTGTACCGCGTGGCCATTACTTAATCTTTAAGAACCACCTCCGGCCTGCTGATAGAAGCAGTCCACCTCCGCCAGCGGAGGAAAGTGCTATAAAAAGCAACATTTACATTGATCGTTTGCCCAACTACCTTTCATAAAAATGCTTCCAGACATCATGGGTCTATAGGATGCAGCCACAAACCAATACGAACTCCATGCCCCGGGAAGTTGCTGTTATCGAAATAAACCGGATAACATAAGACAAAAAAATAGATAAAAATTAGATGTTTAACCTGTTGCGTTTAGGTGATCATCAAGAAGGAAACCTCCCTTTATTTCAGGATAAAGCCGTGGGCGGGCAGAAACTATTTTTGCTTGCCAGATTAAAACCTGCAGGCGTCCGGTTCCGGAAGTATTAAAAATATCAAATCAATTTAAAAATAAATAAAACGGCAGCGAATAAATAATTGTTGCTATAAAAACAAGAAGCACTTGTAACAAAAAATTAAAACATGGAACAAGAATTCAGACCAAAAGCAGAAGATATAAAAGGACAAAAACTTCCTTACCCGGCAAAGCAATCAGACATGAATCAACAGCCCGATAGCGACTTGTCAAATTACAAAGCGGCAGGAAAATTATTGGATAAAGTTGCCATTATAACGGGTGCTGATTCCGGAATTGGTAGAGCGGTTGCTATTGCCTTTGCCATGGAAGGTGCTGACGTAGCCATTTTATATAATGAAAATGATGATGATGCGGAAGAAACAAAAAGGCTGGTAGAAACAAAAGGTAGAAAATGTTTAAACATAAAGGCTGATGTACGAAACAGAGCGGCATGCTTTGACGCAGTGGAGCAGACAGTTAAAACTTACGGAAAGCTCAATATTCTGATCAACAATGCTGCTTTCCAAGAAACGCAGGAGCGATTGGAGGATATAACGGAGGAACAATTGCGCCGCACTTTTGAGACGAATATTTTCGGGTACTTTTTTATGGCGCAAGCGTCCCTTCCTCATCTTACAGATGGAGATGCGATTGTCAATACGGGTAGCATCGTCGGCTTAACAGGCCATCCACTATTATTGGATTACACGGCTACGAAAGGTGCCATACATGCTTTCACAAAATCTCTTGCGCTGCAATTGGGCACAAGAAATATACGTGTCAATGCAGTTATACCGGGTCCGGTTTGGACACCTAATATCCCGGGAACGATGCCAAAAGACGAAGTCGAAAATTTTGGACATGAAGTAGCATTAGGCAGACCAGGTCAGCCGGAGGAATTAGCCCCTGCTTATGTGTTACTGGCATCCAGTGATGGGAGTTTTATTACAGGGGCCTTATTGGAAGTAACAGGAGGACGATTATCAAGCAGCAACTAAATAAAAAGATGCAACAACGCTATGCATCCGGCACTGTCGGGGCTTTAATAGACACCAATTTTGTAACACCGGTAACAAGACAAGTTTTAAAAGAGCGTATGGCGATGGCGGAAGCAAAACCTTGCTTCTTTGATTCACCTGCATTTGATTTACTTTCAATAGTTTGTGATCGCCTGATGGCACAGGATTCTGAGAATAGGATTGTGAATGTTGCTTTGTTTATTGATGAGCGGCTAAAAAATAAAACTAGCGACGGGTGGCGCTACAATACCATGCCGCCTGATGAAAAGATGTATTTAAAAGGAATAAACGGAATTGAAGAAACTGCAAATCTGTCTTTTAAAAAGCCCTTTTCTCAATTAACAATCTCGCAGCAGACAGAAATTTTAGGTGCTATTCAAAAAGGCACAGCCGAAGGTGCTATATGGAAAGAAATGGAATCACCGCTTTTCTTTGAAGAATTGTTAACGGAGGTAACGGAAATATTTTTCAGCTACCCTTTAGTTCAGGAAGAAATAGGTTTTGTTGGTATGGCCGACGCCAATGGATGGGTTAATATAGGTTTGAATGGAAGAGATGGAATTGAACCCGAAGTGATTATTAGTAACACACCATAATGCGCAGTTATCAAAATAACGAAATTGTAGATGTTATTGTAATTGGAACTGGTGCCGGTGGTGCTCCCTTACTTGCCCGATTTGCTAAAGCTGGTTTAAAAGCAGTTGCACTGGAAGCAGGAAAACATTGGGATCCCAAAGCTGATTTTGCCACAGATGAAAAAGAACAAAATAAATTGTTTTGGAATTTTGAACGCTTAAGTGCCGGTAAAGATCCCATACCTTTCGGAAAAAACAATTCCGGAATCGGTGTAGGTGGATCTACCTTACATTATACAGCTTATACGCCTCGTCCGCACCCGGAAGACTTTCATCTTTATTCTGACTTCGGTGTGGGAGAGGATTGGCCGATAACGTATTTTGACCTTGAACCTTATTTTGATGAATTGGAGCAATTTCTCGGCATTTCCGGGCCCTCGCCATACCCCTGGGGTCCACCAAGAAAAACGAGCTATCCTTTGCCGCCACTTGCGTTAAACGGACCAGCACAACTGATGCAGCGGGGCTGTAAAAAAATAGGTATCAACACATCTCCGGCGGCTAATGCAGCATTATCAGCAGCTTATTATCAGGAACACGTCGGCTGGCGGCAAGCTTGTACCAATCGTGGCTTTTGCCAGGCGGGTTGCAGTACGGGCGCTAAGGCAAGTGTGGATGTTACTTTTATTCCATTAGCTGTTCATTATGGTGCTGAAATAAGACCGGAATGTTTTGCCATTAATTTTGAAAGAAATGGTACAGGTAGCATTACGGCAGTGGTGTACAAAAAAAATGGTAAAGAAGAAAGACAGTTGTGCCATAATGTTTTTTTATGTGCCGGAACGGTGGAAACGCCAAGGCTTTTGTTGTTAAATAATACGGCTAACAGTAGTGGACAGGTGGGCAAAAATTTTATGGCACATGTGGGCTTGCAGGTTTGGGGCGAATTTGAAGAAGAAGTTCGTCCAAACAAAGGCATACCAGGAGGCTTGATTTCCGAAGACATGCGGCGCCCAAAAGATGCGGATTTTGCCAGCGGTTATTTGATACAGTCTATAGGTGTGATGCCGGTTACGTATGCGGCGCAATTGGCACGATCCGGAGGCATCTGGGGGGAAGCGCTCCGAACAAAGATGCAGGCTTTCAATCAGGTTGGGGGCATCAATATGCATGGCGAGTGCTTGCCCGATGTGAATAATTACCTCGAATTGTCTGATGAATTAGATGAAACAGGCTTGCCAAAACCTCGAATTTATTTTACAGCAGGCGAAAATCAGAAAAGGATGAGCATTCATGGAGAGGCGGTGATGCGGCGAATTTGGACGGAAGCAGGTGCAAAAAATATCTTGTCTCACCACCGCAATGCACATACCATCGGCACTTGCCGCATGGGCAATTCAGGCGACAAGGCTGTAGTAAATGCAGCAGGACGTTCGTTTGAAGTGCCTAATTTATACATCTGTGATAATTCTGTTTTTCCCAGCACGTTGGCGGTTAATCCTGCACTTACGATCATGGCACTTTCCTTAAGGACAGCAGATTTGTTTCTCTCACAAAAAAATTAAATACAGTACCATGGCAGCGAAAAGTTTCTTAGACATAGTTGATAAAGCACATGGTGGTAATACGAACTATGAAGGTGATCAGCATGGTGGAGGCAGCGGGCACGACGGTAGTGGTTTACCAAGGAAAACAGCGGGCAATTTTATGTTTGCCACGGGTATTGAATGCTCTTATCCTACCATTGATCATGGCAAAACCCGCAGGGATTTATTAGCAGAATGCAACCATTATGAAAGATGGAAAGAAGATTTTGGATTGGTAAAAGAACTTGGATTAAATGTGCTCAGGTATGGGTTGCCTTATTATTCGATCCAAAAAGGACCTGATAAATTTGACTGGAGCTTTGCAGATGAAGTAATGAATGAGCTTAAACACTTGGAAATTACTCCAATTCTCGACCTGATGCATTTTGGAGTTCCTGACTGGATTGGTAATTTTCAAAATCCTGAATTACCCATTCATTTTGAAAAATATGCTGCTGCAGTTGCCAAACGTTATCCGTGGGTAAAATTTTACACTCCGATCAACGAAATCTTTGTAACAGCTAAAGCAAGCGCAAAAGATGGCGTTTGGAATGAGCAGTTAAAAGATGATAAGTCTTTTATTATTGCTTTAAAAAATATTGTTGCAGCAAGCATTTTAGGCAATCATCAGATTGCAAAATGCCGTCCCGATTGCGTAATTGTGCAAAGTGAAAGTGCTGAATATGTGCATGAGGCATGTGCAACCAAATCACAGCAGATTACCATTGATAACAAGTTGAGGTTTTTGTCACTTGATTTATTGTACGCTCATGCACCCGATGCAGATGTTTACATGTATATGATGGATAACGGAATGACCCGTAAAGAATATGAATGGTTTATGAAAGGTGAACCACCGGGTTACCAGGTTATGGGCAATGATTATTATGGCAGAAATGAAAAGATTAAACTCCCAAATGGCGAAATAATTATTGCTTCGGATGTTTTTGGATGGTACCAGATTACTAAAAAATATTTCCAGCGTTATAAAAAGCCTGTAATGCATACTGAAACCAATGTTTTTGAAGTTGAAAACGCTCCCACCTGGCTTTGGAAACAATGGATGAACGTATTGGAGATGAGGGATGATGGCGTGCCTGTACTTGGTTTTAACTGGTATAGTTTGATTGACCAGATTGACTGGGATATAGCACTGGCAGAGAAGAAAGGAACCGTAAATGCCTGCGGCTTATATGATTTAGACAGGAAGCCACGCCCGGTGGCTGAAGCGTACAAAATGCTACTCAAGGAATTTGGACAAATAACCATTGTGCCGCACGGTGAAATGCTGGAAATAACTAACCAACCTGCAAGGCTTAAAGTAGAGATTTGATGGGAGCTTCTTTAAATCGCTTTAAGCCCATATAAGTTAATGACTGATTGAAACTACAAAATGGACTGGAGCAATAGTGGTAAAGAATTAATTTTTTGCCCTGCTTCGATGGCATAACCAGCATTTGGCAAAGGATGGTAGAAAAGTTAAAAGATAGTTTCTAATGTATCGCTATGAACCTACCGGTATTCAGAGACACTCCAGCATTTGATCAGCAATCCATTAAACGTTATGCGGCATATTTACAGGATCGGTTGAATAATTTAGAAATTGAAATTTATTTTTTATAGGGCATTCAAAGGCTGGTAAAAATGCTACGTGGTTAGCAGCAGAGGTTATAGAGGGATTTGTTCAGCAATTCATCCTTGTTCCCCCTTCTAGCCTATGGTCCTCGTTTTTAACGAGGATGAATGAAAACAGCGACTTTATTGGGGGATTTACAGGCGTTTACCCTGGGTTATTTGCTGCAGGCAACAAGGTAAAGTCAACTTCTGACGCTGACGTTGTTTGGTTCAATTATCAGGGTAAATAATTAAAAAAACTACGGCTAATGATTGTAAACCGGTATCCCTCATGGCAAACAAAAGCCCCTGGGAACTTTAATACCGCAGGCTGCTTACAGGCGAATTTCTTAAAGAAAATCCTTTAATTAGTAAATCCGTAGGAATTAACGAAAGCAACGCATAACAACCATGAACTTCAACTATATTCTTTTTTTGAGCTTAACACTCTGTCTAAACACACCAACTTTTTCTCAAACCAACACGTGGAACGGTAAAAAATGCGCCGTTGTTTTAACGTATGATGACGCGTTAAACATTCATTTAGATAAGGTAATTCCGGATTTGAATGCCCGTAAACTAAAAGGCACATTTTACCTGATTGCTTCTTCTCCCAATGTTGCTAACCGGATTTCGGAATGGAGGAAAGCCGCAAAACAAGGGCATGAGTTGGGTAATCATTCTTTAAACCACCCTTGCGACGGAAGCTTGCCCGGGCGGGATTGGGTAACCACAGAAACTGATTTGACTAAATATTCAGTTGCCAGGGCAGTGCACGAAATAAGAATTGCAAATGCCCTTCTTAAGGCTATAGACGGAAAAGAAAGAAGAACATTTGCTTATCCTTGCGGCGATCTGAAAATTGGCGATTCGTTGTACTACAATTCCCTGGAAAAGGATTTTGTAGCAGCAAGGGGTGTAGTTCCCGGTTATATGAACACCGCAGAGGTTAAGTTTAATGATGTTAACGCATTTAACCAGTCGCAAACTACAGGAGAACAAATGATAGAACTGGTAAAGCAAGCGGAGAAAACGGGTGCCTTAATTGTATTTTTATTTCATGGAGTTGGGGGAGAACACAACTTAAACGTAGATGTTGCGGAACATACCAAACTGTTAGATTACCTCAAGAAGAACAAGAAGAACATTTGGGTAGCTCCAATGGTGGAGGTAGCTGAATATTTGAAACGGTAAGGGTAGGCTGCATGCGCCTCATTCTTTCTTAGGTACGATCTTTTTCACCAGGATCACCATTTTCTCAACAACAAAACCGATGATCAATCCGGCGATAGCACAGGATATTGCCTTTACAAGCCAGGCAATCACTGGTATGTGGGCTAAAGCTTTTTCTAAATCATCCAATAGATGACTGGTTAACGGAATGCCATGGGCAATGATTTCTGCACCTACCCAAAGCATGGCAGCGGTGCCCACGTAACTCAGAATTTGCAGGAAGTGCGGCATCAATTTGACAATGCCACGGCCAAACCTTTGAATAGCAGGGTTAAATTTATCCTGCGCCAGATGAACGCCGATATCGTCAGCTTTTACAATCAGGCCAACAAAGCCATACACAGCCACCGTAATAAAAACAGCCACGGCCAGCATCACTACAATTTGGTTTACCAGCGTCTGGTCGGTAACCTGGCTGTAAGCAATAGCCATAATTTCGGCCGATAAAATAATATCCGTTCGTACCGCACCCGTCACTCGTTCCTTTTCCAGTTCTTCAGGGGTAATGGTTATGACGGCCTCATTTTCCGGGTTCACATCAGAATGCTTACTAAACATTTGATGCACCTTCTCGTATCCTTCAAAACATAAATAAGCACCGCCTAACATTAAAATTGGGGTGATAGCCCATGGAGCAAAGTAGCCAAGCACCAGGGCCGCCGGACTGATGATCAGCAGTTTATTGATCAGTGATTTTTTAGCAATCTGGAAAATAATAGAAAGTTCGCGGGATGGATCAAGGCCCACCACATACTTAGGTGTCACCGCTGTATCGTCAATCACAATGCCCGACACTTTGCCCGTGGTTTTAGCTACCTGGGCAGGCACATCATCCAAACTGGCTGCGCTTGCTTTTACCAAAGCTGATACATCATCCAATAAAGCAAAAAATCCTGAAGCCATATTTTAATTTTTCGTTACTTAATTTTCGTGTTAAACGCAATGTGTTTTTAAACCTCACAGCAGCGCAGCAATTTAAACACAGCTTTTAATTAACAAGTTTGTTTGATGTTAAGAATAATTTTCCATAAGTCTACCCCAATAGAAAAAGAACATAAACGTAAAACTTTCAGAAAGTATAAGTTTTTTAACTCCATCCTGAAAACTGGAAATGTAAAAATGTTATGAGAAGGAAACATTAAGCAGACAAAAATTTGCGTAACTCTCAAGTTACACGTATATTTGTAACTCCAAAGTTACTTATATATGAAAACGGAAATAAAACAGGAGTGGATTTATGAGCAATCTCCAAAAGAAGTTTGGGAATACCTCACTCAATCAGATCTAATAGCTCAATGGCTTATGCCAAACAACTTCAAAGCAGTAGTCGGACACGAATTTGAATTTCGGACAAATCCCATTCCCAGCCTTGAATTAAACGGAATATTTTATTGTACGGTTCTTGAAATTGTTCCACTTAAAAAACTTGCATACAGTTGGAAAGGCGGGCTAAGTAAAGGAATGATTACTCTCGACACTGTTGTTGAATGGACACTGGAGCAACATAAAAGTGGAACACAACTCCACTTAAAGCACTCTGGTTTTAAAGATGAAAACTTCTCTATTCTAACTGGTATGACAGATGGTTGGTTAAAGAACATTCAAAAAATGGTTAACCATTTAAACTCTAATAATAATGGCGACACCAAATCTTGATGTTTTTCAGGTAATAGCAGACCCAAGCCGCAGACAAATACTGCATTTACTTACCAAAAATAGCTACAACATAAACGGTCTGGCTGAAAATTTTAAAATGAGCCGACCAGCAGTTTCCAAGCATATCAGTATTTTGCAAACAGCAGGTTTTGTCACCATTAATGAAATTGGCAGAGAACGTTACTGCACTTTAAACCAAAACGGCTTTATTGAACTGCAAAATTGGATTAGTTACTTTGATAATTTCTGGATATCCAAGCTCAAAAAACTTGAAATCACTTTAAACAAAAAAACAGAAAATTTATAAAAATCAAATTCATTAAATGATGACACCTCAAGATTATTCGGCAACACTTTTAATTGCCCAAGGCAAAAGGACAACATTTGATTCAATTAAGAACTTTAGGGGCTGGTGGAGTGAACAAATAGAAGGAGAAACCAATAAACTCAATGAAGTTTTTTTCTATCACTATAAAGACATTCATTTATGTAAAATAAAACTCATCGAATTAGTTGCTAATAATAAATTAGTGTATCAAGTCGTAGACAACCGTTTTAATTTTACGAAAGATAAACGAGAATGGATAAACACTAAACTTATTTTTGAAATTTCTACAGAAGGTAACAAAACGAAAGTAGAATTTACACACGAAGGTTTAGTGCCGGAATATGAATGTTATGAAATTTGCAATAACTCCTGGGACGGCTACATCAAAAACAGCCTTTACAACTTAATTACTACAGGAAAGGGACAACCCAACCCTAAAGAAAGTGAGGAATTTGATACTGATATGGTAAAAGAATGGAAATTAAAATAAGTCGATTGATCAACAACGAACCGCTAACAGCATTGGATGAAGAAAAACGGCTTTATCGCTTTTCTTCAGACTCTTTTCCAAAGCTTAATTTTAAAACATATAATTTACAGAACATACCCTGGCAAACATTAAACTTGTCATTATAGAATTTTAATTTACCCTTCATAAATATGACAAGAAAAGGTATTTTACAATTCAATAAATCACAATGAACCAGCCTCAAACCAACACGAACTCTCAAACAAAACAAGAGCATACATTTGATGCCATCGTCATCGGTTCAGGTATATCCGGGGGCTGGGCGGCAAAGGAATTGTGTGAACAGAAACTAAAAACTTTGGTGCTTGAGAGAGGACGCGATGTGGTGCATATTCAAGATTATCCCACCGCTAACCGAAATCCATGGGAGTTTAAACACCGCAGACTACTTACAGACGAATTTCTGAAAGAGAACCCTTTAATTAGCAAGGCCGCAGGAATTGATGAAAGCAACGCCCAATTTTTTATCAAGGATAAAGATCATCCCTATGTGCAGGAAAAACCTTTTGACTGGATCAGGGGATACCAGGTGGGAGGTAAATCATTAACCTGGGGAAGGGCTACACAGCGCTGGAGCGAATTTGAGTTTACAGCCCCGGATCGTTTTGGTTTCGGGATTGGCTGGCCGATCAATTATAATGACGTCGCACCCTGGTATAGTCATGTAGAGAAATTTATCGGGATCTGTGGCAACAAAGACGGGGTTGAGTCTATGCCTGATGGTGAGTTTCTGCCACCGTTCGACCTGAATGCGGTAGAAACAGCGATCCAGAAATCAATAAGGAAAAACTACCCGGACCGTTACCTGGTGCAGGCCCGCTGGGCGCATCTTACGGAACCAAAAGAGATACACCTGGAGCAGGGCAGGGGGAAATGCCAGGCACGTAATTTATGTATGCGTGGTTGCCCTTTCGGGGGATATTTTAGTTCGGTATCTTCTACATTGCCCTGGGCTCAGAAGACCGGGAATCTTACTTTGCGTCCAAACTCAGTGGTGCATTCGATACTTTACGATGAAAAAAGCAAGAAGGCAAGTGGTGTCCGCGTAATTGATTCCGTAACCAAAGAAACCATTGATTATTATGCCCGGATCATATTTGTTAACGCATCCGCTTTAAACACAAACCTCATTCTCTTAAATTCTAAATCCGCTCGTTTCCCTAACGGCCTTGGCAACGACAGCGGAATGCTTGGAAAGTTTATCGCCTTTCATAATTACCGGGGTTCTGTAAGAGCCAAAATGGAAGGCTTTGAAGACAGTTATTATTTTGGCAGAAATCCTACCGATTCGATATTGGCTAACTACCGCAACCTGCGTAAACAGGATACCGCTTACCTCGGCGGGTTTACGACTTTTTTATCCGCTTATCGCGAAAGAGGGAATATCCAGGAAGGTGATCCGGAGATTGGCAAAGATTATAAAGATGCTTTATGTGAACCTGGTATGTGGAATGTGTTTATGTATATGCAGGGCGAAACCCTACCGAAAGAAAGCAATCAAGTGAGGTTAAGTGAAACAGAAAAAGATCAATGGGGCATTCCCTTACTCGTTACTTCCGTAGATTATGATGAAAATGATCAAGAGATGGTGGATGATTTCCTGCTTCAAAGTCCAGAGATGCTACAAAAAGCGGGATGCCGTGATATTTCATCTACCGATAACAAGCAGCCGCCCGGTCTGGATATCCATGAAATGGGTGGCGTACGGATGGGACTGGATCCGGCCACTTCATTGCTGAACAAGTGGAACCAGTTACATGAATGTAAAAACGTGTTTGTAACTGACGGAGCCTGCATGACCTCCACAGGCAATCAAAGTCCTTCAATTTTGTATATGGCCCTTAC
>JACMND010000049.1 GCA_014378705.1 Pedobacter sp.
CAAGGGATTTATATCAGTAGAAAGTGAACCAGGAAAAGGATGTACGTTTACATTTACCTTGCCTTTGGCAACAACAACAGTGCTTTTAAAATAAGGCAAGCAGCCAATGCTA
This sequence comes from Pedobacter sp., assembly GCA_014378705.1. Classification (GTDB taxonomy): domain Bacteria; phylum Bacteroidota; class Bacteroidia; order Sphingobacteriales; family Sphingobacteriaceae; genus Daejeonella. Next base: position 113 of record JACMND010000049.1, read on the forward strand.
AAGAATGCGTAGAAGAAACCCACAAATTAATGGGCATTGCAAACAATTTGAGTATTTAATTAGAAGGTGTTTTTAATTATTGGGCTAAGATTCGTATTACAGACCCTGAATTAAAAAAGCTGATTCAAATGGCTTTAGTACCAACCATAGAAGTATTGGAAAATATACAGGCTTGTAAGGATGATGAATCATCCACCAGCTTTAAAAACATGACAGATGCAGCTTTTGAGTATGCTATGACAAATGAAACGCAACAATTAGCAACTACAAAAGGTAGTTTGTTTGGTGCTTATAATGCAGTGATTATGGAAAGTAAAAGATTATGTAAAGCAACATCATAAAATAGGTTCTTAACGGTTGTGTTTAGGCTTCTACTTTACAGTATCCCTTTACATAATAATTCGACTATTTTTTAAGATTCTTCAGCCATTCCAATAAAGTATCATCGTTTTTCCAAGACTTATCTTTTGATTTTTCGGGTTTCATTTCAACATATACTTTTTCAAAAGCATCTCGCTTTTGTTTGGAATCTGCCCGAGCATAAATGTCAGTTGTCTAAACAGATACGTGTCCGAGAATATCACGTATGTAAACTAAATTAACCCCGGCTTGCAAAAGATGCATCGCCATTGAGTGCCTGAGGGAATAACAACTGATTGTTTCTGGTATGATGGCTAGATTTATTTTCCTTACTCTTCCTAACGTAGAGGGATTTTTTATCAAAGTCGATGTCGTTATTTTTTAAAGACAAAGCCTCGTTGATCCTAAGGCCAGTTCCATATAAAAGACATATTACGGCCGGCATTATAAAAAGGGTTGTGTTCAGGTGCCTGTCCTATAGTTCAAAATGATTGCAGGCCTGAAAGATGTCCATTATCTTTTTATTAGTAAATATATGTGGGGTAAAACCACTTATCTTCCGGGTTAGCCTTGGGATATAACAATCATAACCGATGCTGCACATATATTTGCAGAACTGAGCCAGGATGGAGTATTTGTCTTAGATTACAGATTGGGCATCATTTATCCGGGTAGTTCTCCACTACCCGATCTGTTGTTTCGTAATCTTTATTTCACTTACGTTCTTACAAAAAATTGGCCTGGCAGGTCATGCTGCGGCGGCATTAGTTTCGTTAAAAACGACTGACGGAAACCCTTTCGTGACGAGCAGAAAACTTACAGCATTCAGCAATAGAGAAGAAGCCTCTATAGGATTAAATGAAAAGCCGCCATTTTTATTAGAAAAAAAATTGCTTTCGCTTAGTGCAATATTTAATAAAGGAAAAGATTTTGAAAATTGTGTTGTGTAAGACACTAATATTGTTACAGGTCAAAACCCGGCATCTGCAATTGATACAACTAAATAAATATTGTTATTGACACAATCTAAAAAGGGGATTATTGAGATGAAAAGCAGCCCAATTTACGAATGTTTTGTTCTGAGTATGGAGTACAAAGTATCGTTATAAAGTATTACGAGGGGATATTCAATTAAGGTGCAGGGATCTGGTCCGTCAGGCATGCGACAGCCTTGATATCCAGATATTGAAGGGTGCTGTAGAAAAGATCATGTGCATCTCCATTTAAGTTATCCGCCCAAGTTAAATATAAGCGATATAGTGAAACTGCTGAAAGGCTGAAGTCAAAACATCCTGTTGATGGAATATTCTGAATTAAAGAAGCGTTATTGGGGCGGGCATTTATCGGGCATAGGGGATGGTGCATGGAGCACAGGCAACATAACCGATGAGATGATACAGGAATACCTGAATCACCATAAGGAAGGACCAAACAATGACCAGAATTTTATTCAAGAATAGGAATGGACTTTAGTCTAAGGTTTCTATAGGCTTCAGTTTACACTTTAAATGACTTTAGTCACGGCCTTCAACCTATGAATTTCTAACCCATAGTATTTGAGTTAACGGGTAATGGTGGTGGCAATACGGGTTGGGTTTCATTTTTGCCCTATTTTATGACAAATCCTATCATTCAATAATATACCCTCCACCTACCCCA
>JACMND010000050.1 GCA_014378705.1 Pedobacter sp.
AGGGCCATTAACCCGATGATTAAGCTGATACTCTTTTTTTTCATCCTTTACAAAAATACATAACGGGATTTGTGGGGATATGTATTTAACATAATTTAACAAAGGGGGTATAATAATTTTCTCATTCCTTATTAATCTACCTCAAATAATTTCTAATACATGCTTCTCAATATTCTCCGCTATCTTTTGCATTGGTAAATCGTTGTCGTCCTTACCAAACGGATCTTCAATTTCTTCAGCAACCAGTTCCATGCTGGCGAGTACATAAAAAACAAACATTACGATAGGCGCAACATAATATCCAAGTGAAAAAACATAGCCAAAGGGCAAAGTCATCACATAAACAAAAATAAATTTTTTTATAAATGCACTGTAAGAATAAGGAATAGGTGTGTTTTTGATGCGTTCGCAGGCGCCGCATATATCCGTAAAAGAACTTAGTTCGGGATTTAAAAACAACAGTTGCTCCCCGCTTATTTTTTGCTGACGGTAAAGGTTATGGATGCGTTGTATCATCAGTTTGGCTATCTGATTGGGAACATGTTTTTGGGTGTCAATATCCAAAAGCTCGGGGTGAGCTTTCTCGTCAAGCATAAATCGGGTGCCTTCAGATTGCAGGTGCTCCTTTAAGGCTGTAGCATATAACGGGATGGATTTTTGAAAAAAAGCTCGGTTATCTTCATCATCAAGCTCAAGCACAGCATTTAACTTAATGGCCAGATTACGGCTGTTGTTTACCAAACCACCCCAAAGTTTTCGGCCCTCCCACCAGCGGTCATATGCCGTATTTGTCCGAAAAACCAATAAGATCGAAATAGCAAATCCCAATAAATTGTGCATCACGGGAATATTTTTTACCCAGCTCTGATCACTTAGATACAGATATTCTATTTCCCAATAGGCTACGCCTAGTGAATATACCAACACAAGCATCATTAGCGGAAAGAGCTTGCGGAGTGTATCTGATTTATGGACCCGGAACAGGAAATGCAGCCAGTCCTTTGGGTTGTAAATAAGCATAAGCCAAGATTAGGTTCGCTCAAATCTAACCTTTTCTGGCTTTTGGTCTCAGGTCAACTTTTACATCTTTTAACAAAGCTTTAACAGATTACACCTTAATTCTAAAGTAGCCTTACTTAAACTAAATGGTTGTTAAAAAGAACCTACACATTAGGTTTGCATTATTGGCCACGCCGATTGCCTTGTTGGGATTTATCGTTGAAGCTTAAAACAAAGTTTATACAACACTTAATGTTAATAATGTAGATACCGTTGTTAATGGAAAAAAGTAGAAGAATGCACCTCCAAAACAACCCAAAATTCTATTAAATGAACTTCAAGAATTGCAGGGCGATTTACTTAATAGCCCAAAACAGAAAAATAATAAGGATATTATTGTTCAAAAAAAATTAAAAAATCCTAAAGTGGTGTGTCAGCCAATAACAATGGCAGAAATTTTAAACAGGCCAACTTGTTAAAAAACGGGGTTTATTACGTTGTTGTAAGTCAGTTAAAAAAGACATTCTCTTACAAAGTAATTCAAGAATAAGTTTGTTGTAAAAACAAAAAGCCCTGTAAATTTGAACTCTACAGGGCTTTTTTGGGATAAAAACTTTAAAAAGGCAAGTCGTCATCTTCCGCGGAAGCGGTAATGTCAACTGGCTTGGCGTATTCTGGGCTTGATGCAGCTGAACCCGAAGTATCAGAACCTAACACATTTATTTTCCAAACTACCATGTTATTAAAGTAGGAAGTAATCCCTTCTTTATTTGTCCAGGGCCTGCCCCGAAGATTAAAAAAAACCTCTACCTGATCACCAATTTTACAACTGTCGAGCATGGACACTTTATCCTGTTGCGCTTCAAACTTTACATATTCAGGGTACTGTGGATTTTCAGCAAATTCAACTATTAATTCTCTTTTTTTGAATTTTTCATTCACCTCAATAACCGATGAAATTTCATGTACTTTACCTTTGATGTCCATGGTTTTAAATTTTAATATAAGTTTACTCTTTTAATTATTTAAGTTAAATATCCTTCATCCCGAAAGGGAAAAAAATATAAAAGGAGTATGTAAAAGTAAAAAATTCACGCAGGTTTTAATTCATTAACTTTGTGAATTATTATGCAAGTTTTCCACACCAAAAGTAGGATTGTTATAACCTGTAACAAACGATTATCAGCTTATTTACAACAAGAAGTTGAGGCCCTCGGTTACCACATTACCAGAAGTTTTAGTACCGGCCTTGAACTTGAAGGGACTCTGAACGATTGTATCCCACTCAACTTAAACCTTCGCTGTGCCAGTCAGGTGTTGTATCATTTAAAAAGTTTCGAGGCTGAAAATCCTGCAAGGCTGTATAAAGAACTGCTGGAAATTGAATGGGAGAAACTGATCGACTTTACCGGCTATTTCTCAGTGACCAGCAATGTAGATAACGAAACCATCACCACCCCTTTATTCGCGAATTTAAAGGTTAAGGATGCGATTGTTGACCGGATAAAGGAGCAAAAAGGCATTCGGCCGAACAGTGGTTCTGATGGGAATAAAGCCGTGATCCACTTGTACTGGAAAGATACTAATGCGGATATTTTTATTGACACATCCGGCGAAACATTGGCAAAACATGGTTATCGGAAAATTCCAGGAAAAGCGCCCATGCTGGAAGCTTTGGCTTGCGGGGTAATTTTGGCTACAGGATGGGATAGAAAAAGCCCTTTTATTGTACCGATGTGCGGTTCAGGAACGCTGGCAATTGAAGCAGCGTTACTAGCCACAGACCGTGCACCCGGCTTATTCAGAATGAATTACAGTTTCATGCACATTATGGGTTATGATGAAGAAGTGTTTTTTACTGAGCGCAGAAAGCTAAAAGAGCAATCGCAAAAAGAAACGAATGCAAAAATTACAGCAACGGATATATCTCAAGATTCTGTTGACATTTCTGTAAGAAATGCCAAAACAGCCGGAGTTGATCACCTGATCAATTTTTCGGTTTGTGATTTTGCCGAAACACCTGTTTCTGAAGAACCAGGAATTATACTTTTTAATCCTGAGTATGGCGAGCGTTTGGGAGTACATTCTAAGCTGGAAGCGACTTATAAACGCATTGGTGATTTTATGAAATCAAAATGCATGGGCTATCGGGGTTATATTTTTACAGGCAATCCGGACCTTGCCAAAAAAATAGGGTTAAAAGCATCCAGAAGACTAGAATTTTATAACGGTAAACTTGATTGTAGGATGCTGGAATATGAACTTTATCAGGGGAGTAAAAGAGAACCAAAAGAAGTACAATTATGAAATCTGAAAACGAAAATACTTTTCATTATTTCGCTTATGCCAGCAACCTGAATACTTCTCTTTTGGAGCAACGGAGTGGTGGCCTGATTTACAATCAAATTCAGGGTCGGCTGATAGATTACGGTTTTCGTTTTAACAAAAAAAATACCGATGGCAGTGCAAGGGCAAATATCATCGTTTCTGAATCTGAGGATGTTTTTGGAGTACTTTACCTTCTGGATGAAAAATGCCGGGATTCACTTTTAAAATCGGAGTCTAATTATCGTATCATTGAGGTTTCCATTGAAACGAATCAGGGCAATCAACAGGCGTTTACGTTTATTTCTGATGAAGACGCGGAAGGTATTTATCCTTTACCCGGGTATTTAAAAACAATTGTGGAGGGTGCGAAGGAACATAATTTGCCGGCGGAATACATGGATTTTATTAAATCAATGGCTAAGTAAATTTAGCATCCCGAAATAAAGCAGCATCATAAAGCCACTCAAAAAAGTCATTCTTGACATATTTTTAAAGTTAGCTTCCTTTTCATCCCGCCATACTTTTACCGCCCAGTTTAAAAAAAGTGCTAAAACCGGTATTACAAAAAATAAAAAATACCAAAAATACAACGGCATTTCCAGGTTAATCCAGTACATATAAAGCAATAGGGTAGCTAAAACGAATAATAATCCCGAAAAAATGAAAGATCCGCGTATGCCTAAAAATAAGCTTAATGTTTTATCTCCTCTTTCTGCATCCTCTTTCTGCTGGTAAACTTGTGTTAACGGATAGGTGGCTCCGATAAGGCAGGAACAAATCAAGCCTGCAAGAAAAAAATTGATGTTCCAACCTTGTGATATACTTAAGCCTGAAATAGCGGCATAACTACTCCAATATACACAGGCACCCTGAAAAATAAAAATAATTAGAAAGCTAATTACAGGATATTTTTTCAGCCGGGTAAGCGGATGACTATATAGCTTGGAAAATAACCCATATAAAACAACAGCAATAAGCAATTCAACACTTACTACAAGAGCCAATATGATGGCTACCAAATCCAGTAATAAAGAAAAAACGTATAGACTTTTGTCAACCTGCGGCGGATTTTCAACCAGGGCAATACTGCCTTTATCCTTATCAAAGTAACTATTGTAACCATTGCTTGCCGGATAAACAAAAATATGCCAGATGAAAAAGGTTAGAATCGCGTTAAGTGTGATAATTTGTGGAGCCTGGCTTAAAGCAAACAAGAATATTGGCAGGAGAAAAACGGAAAAAAAAAAACGCATATGCACCAGTGCAGACCGCGAAGGGATTAGCGTTTTATATATGTTCATGTAATAAAATTAACAATTAATGACTATAATGTTATTTGAAATCAAAACTCATTTCCATAAGCAGCGTTTAAACAATTACTTCCCAAAAAACATTACATTAAAAATTTATGAGCAGTTGCATCAGTGCTATTGGTACCGCAAATCCGGAGTATAAAATCAAACAAGAGTTGATTTTAAATTTTATGGTTAAAGCTTTTAATCTGGATGAGAACAACGCACTTCGCTTAAAAAAAATATACGATCATTCCGGTATTGAACATCGCTATTCCGTAGTTCCAGATTTTGGAAATGACGATTTTGGAAATGATATTTTTTTTTCCAAGAATGATGGTTTTGATCCTTTTCCTTCTACTGTTCAACGGTTGCGCTTATACCAGGAAAAAGCCATTAATGTAGCGGTTAATGCGGTTCGTGATTGTTTCAACGAGATGCCGGATGATGCCCTAGCAAAAATTACTCATTTAATTACAGTTAGTTGCACCGGTATGTATGCTCCCGGAATAGACATTGATCTTGTAGAAAGGCTTGGTTTAAATCGCAGCGTTGAACGTACCTGCATAAATTTTATGGGCTGTTATGGATCTATTAATGGCCTTAAAGCTGCCGATTATATTTGCAGGGCCAATGAAAACGCCAAAGTTTTGGTGGTTTCTGTTGAACTGTGTACGCTTCATTTCCAAAAAGAAAACACACTTGATAATTGGGTCGCGAATTCTTTATTCTCAGATGGTGCGGCGGCAGTTTTTGTTGAAAATCTAAAAAACAGATCCAATGTCAATAGCTCCTTGATTCTTAAAAATTTCTATTCAGAATTTGTTCACGAAGCACATGACGAAATGGGGTGGTACGTTGGCGATAACGGGTTTGAAATGAAGCTCACTTCTAAAGTTTCTAAATTGATTAAGAAACACATCAAACCCATTACTGAACGGTTATTAAACAAAGCAGGGTTTTCTTTTGAGGATATTAACACGTTCGCCATTCATCCAGGAGGTAAAAAAATTCTGGAAGCTACAGAAATTGCACTAGAAATTACCGAAAAAGCGAACCGTTTCGCTTACGAAACCCTTCGTGATTATGGGAATATGTCTTCCGCGACAGTTCTTTATGTTTTGAAAAAGATCTTACAAAGCAATCCGTTAGTTGAACGTGAAAAAATCCTGGCTTTTGCATTTGGCCCGGGTTTAACTGTAGAATCAATGATATTAGAACGAGCTTAAGATGCCAAACTTTAATATCCGCAGCAGCGAGCCGGAAATGATGGATGATTTTAGTCTTGGTCATCAGGTTATAGATCCGATTATGGACGAACTTGAAGTAGTAAATAAACTTTTGGGAGGCTACCGTGTATTTTTTAATGCATTTAATAAGCTTAAAATTGTTAACGGAACGACCATCAGCGATTGGGGCTGCGGTGGCGGTGATTCGCTAAGGGAAATTGCAAGATGGGCCAGAAAAAATAAGTTAAAAATTAATCTCGTTGGGGTTGATGCTACACCTTCCGCAGTTGATTACGCCAGGTTAAAATCAAGGGATTATCCGGAGATAAGCTATCTTCTAGCAGATGTTATGAGCCTGGAACTCAAAAAAAATCAATTTGATATTGTAATTTCAAGTTTATTTACGCACCATTTTCCTGAACAAGAATGGATAAAGCTGATTCAAAAAATGGCATTTTGTAGCAAGCATTATGTAATTATAAATGACCTGCACAGGCATTGGTTTGCCTATTATTCTATTGGGATTTTAACCCGGCTGTTTTCACGATCTGAAATGGTTAAACATGATTCTAAGTTATCCGTATTAAGAAGTTTTAAAAAAACAGACCTGGTAAGGATGATTCAAAAAGCCGGGATTGTAGCTTATGAAATAAAATGGATGTGGGCTTTCAGGTGGCAGGTATGCCTAATTTTGAACAACAGATCTAAGTCTCTGTGAATATGAAGGTAGCTGTAAATTTACCATTACCCGTCTGCATTATCGGTGGGGGGCTGGCGGGGTTAACCTGTGCTATTTTGTTAAGTAAAAACGGTTTTGCGGTTACTGTTGTAGAAAAAAAGCAAATCCCTTTTCAGCGGGTATGTGGAGAATATATATCAAACGAGGTTTTAAGTTTTTTAAAATCAATTCATATAAATCTGGAAAACACAAATTCTTCAGAACTCTCAAGGTTATCTATTAGTTCTGTAACCGGAAAATCCTTAACTCTTCCTTTAAAAATGGGCGGCTTTGGCTTAAGCCGGGATGTATTTGACAATCTTTTGTATCAACAGGCTAAAGCTAATGGAGTTACTTTTATATTTTCCAAAGCAAATAATATCGCTTTCGCGGACGAACAGTTTACGGTGGACTTGTCAACAGGTGAAGTTTTACAGAGCAAAATTGTAATCGCCACTTATGGCAAACGATCTAATATGGATCAAAAGCTTAATAGGGCTTTTTTTTATCAGAGGAGCCCATATCTGGGGGTAAAATACCACATCAAAACAGATATGGCCAAAGACCTTATCCGGCTTGATATTTTTAAAGGCGGTTATTGTGGTACCTGCAAAATTCAGGATGATCTTTTTAATCTGTGTTATCTGTCAGAGACAAAAAATTTAAAGGATTACAGCAGTATCCCGGAAATGGAACAAGGATTACTTTATAAAAATCCGCATCTTAAATATCTTTTTAATAATTCTGAGTTTGTTTTTGAGAAGCCAGAAGTAATTAACGAAATAAGTTTTAATCGTAAATCTCTTATCGAAGACCACATTCTTTTTTGTGGCGATGCTGCCGGGATGATCACTCCGCTTTGTGGAAACGGCATGGCTATGGCAATTCGCTCCGGAAAGATACTTGCTGAAATCATTATTGAAAACGGTCAGGAAATTTCGCCTTCAAAGCGTTTATTGGTAGAAAGAAACTATAGCTTGAAATGGAAAAATGAGTTTGCACTGCGTTTAAGGACCGGACGATTCATCCAGAAATTATTTTTAAACCCGCATTTTAACCGTTTGGGGATTGATATTTTAAAAAAGTCAAAATTTATATCCCGGATGGTAATTAGCAGAACACATGGTAAATCCTTTTAATTTATCTTGCGGAAATGAAACTGCGTGTATTAGTTTTTCTTAACGCCCTGGCTGTAGCCATTACCTTGTCAATTGTTAACTATTATTTTCAGCAAAAGCTGCTTGATATGGTTTTAACATTTTGTATTTCTCTGCTGGTAAGTTTTGTGGTATTTTATTATTTAATTGAACGATTTGTTTACAGTAAAATCAAACTGATTCATAAGCTCATACATAGCCTAAAATTAGGCCAGGACTTGAAGGATGCTTTAGGCGAATATGTAAGCCCGGATCCGATTAACGATGTTGAACAGGAAGTTAAAGAATGGGCCAGGGAAAAAAAGAATGAAATTGATAGTTTAAAAAATCAAGAGAAGTTTAGGCGTGAGTTTTTATCAAATATCTCGCATGAATTTAAAACGCCGCTATTTGCTATACAAGGATATATTGAAGCCATACAAGATGGTGATACAGATGAAGTTACTACCAAAAAATTTTTGGAGAAAGCCGCCAGAAATGTTGACAGGTTAAGTTTTCTCATCAAAGACCTTGACGCAATTTCTAAATTGGAAAGCGGCGAAATCCCCATTAATTACACCAAATTTGATCTTTCTCAGCTAATTCAGGAAGTGATTGAATCTTTGGAATTAAAAGCAAAAGAATATCAAATCAAGCTACTATTTAAAGATAAATATAGTTCGTCTGCGCTTGTTTGGGCAGACAGGGAGAAAATCAGACAGGTGTTGGTTAATCTCACAGATAACTCATTTAAGTACGGCAAACTTAATGGAAAAACTTCTTTTAAAATTTTTAGTTTACACGATCAGGTTTTGGTTGAGATTACGGATGATGGAACTGGAATTGAAGAAAAATATCTTCCCAGGTTGTTTGAGCGGTTTTACCGGACTGATAAAAGCCGCTCAAGGCAGATTGGTGGTTCCGGTTTGGGACTTGCTATTGTTAAACATATTCTTGAAGCACATCAACAAACAGTAACCGTACGAAGTACTGAAGGAATCGGCTCAAGTTTTGCTTTTACACTTGCTAAAGCAGGCGTAAACAGATGATGTTTATTTTAAAATAGAATTAACATTGATATATTAGCTTTACACCTGAAAAGATGCATTCATGTCAATAAATAATATTTTTCAGTACTTCATTCCTAAAGACAAAAAGTTTTTTCCCCTTTTTGAGCAGGATAGTGCCAACCTGATCAAGCTTGGCCAAAAGCTGGTAGAAGCCGTCAATACAGAAGATATTAATACCCGAAAAAAAATCTTTAAAGAAATTGAAGACCTGGAGCATATTGGTGATGAAATTACCCATCAGATACACCTGGAGCTGGGTAAAAATTTTATCACACCATTTGATAGGGAGGATATTCATCGCCTGGCATCAGCCCTTGATGATATAGCTGACTACATACATGGCTCCGCCTCAAGGATGAACCTTTATAATGTTGACCAAATAACACCGCCGATAATTGAACTTTCAGCCTTAATTTTACAGGCTGTTCAGGAACTTGATAAAGCAATTAATGAGTTGCGTAATTTAAAAAACATCCGCCTGATTGCGGATGCCTGTGTACGTATAAACAGCATTGAAAACCAGGCGGATTACGTTTTTGATACTGCGGTTGGTCAGCTTTTTAGCTATGAAAAAGATGCCGTTAACCTGATAAAATATAAAGAAGTTTTTTCAGCTTTAGAAACTGCAACGGATATGTGCGAAGATGCGGCAAACGTACTGGAATCAATTTTGGTTAAACACGCCTAACTGCATTTAGCTTACATCGTTTTATGAGTTTTACTTTATTAATTGTTATAATCATACTGGCCCTGGTATTTGATTATATCAATGGTTTTCATGATGCCGCCAATTCAATCGCAACCGTTGTTTCTACCAAAGTTTTAACACCTTTTCAGGCGGTGCTATGGGCCGCGTTCTTCAACTTTCTGGCTTATTGGATTTTCAACTTAAACGTAGCCGATACCGTAGCCAAAACAGCGGATACCATGAATATAAATCTTACAGTGATTCTGGCAGGTGTAATAGCTGCCATTTGCTGGAATTTATTAACATGGTGGTTTGGCGTTCCATCCAGCTCATCACATACTTTAATTGGTGGTTTTGCCGGAGCGGCACTTGCTCATGGTGGTTTCGATGTGATTAATTTGGGGATTATTGGTAAAGTGGCTGCCTTTATAGTAATTGCTCCGATTGTGGGAATGATTATAGCCTACAGCATTACTGTTCTCATTGTTAACATTTGTCGTTACTCAAACCCAAGCCGTGCAGAATGGTGGTTTCGCAAATTGCAGCTTGTTTCTTCGGCCCTTTTTAGTTTAGGGCATGGTGGTAACGACGCTCAAAAAGTAATGGGAATAATTGCTGCGGCAGTAATTGTATACTTAAAAGATGCCAACTTAAACATGGCTGATATCCCAAACTGGCTGCATGTTACCTACACCGTAATCAATGGCAAGGTTAGTATAACCGATATCCCGGAGTGGATACCGATTGCCTGTTATACCTCTATCGCTGCCGGAACCATGAGCGGTGGCTGGAAAATCGTAAAAACTATGGGCACTAAGATTACAAAAGTTACTCCGCTGGAAGGCGTTGCCGCCGAAACATCCGGAGCCATTACCTTATTTATGACTGAATATTTTAAAATACCTGTATCAACAACGCACACCATAACCGGTTCTATTATTGGGGTTGGATTAGCCAAAAGGGTTTCAGCGGTACGTTGGGGAGTCACTGTTAGCTTGCTTTGGGCTTGGATATTGACTATTCCAGTTTCCGCGGCTTTGGCTGCCATATTATATTTTATCCTAAGTATTTTTTTGTAAACGGATTTTATTGGAAAAACACCACTAATTTATTACAATATCACTGATCTCAATTCTTGATAATTCTCTAAGCTTTCCCGCCTGGTATAAACTATCGTAACTGCTGATAGGAGTAATAGAATCTCCGGTTGGAGATTGGTAGTTGATGTAATCCTGCAGCTTCACTCCATCAACATCATGAATTTTTAAAACGGCCCGAAATCGGTTTCCACCGGTGCTATATGACAGAAAATCCATACTATAATCTTCCTTATCAAAATAATAGTAGTACACATCATCGTAATCTTTACCACCACCCTTCTGTTTAAACGAAATTTCAACTTTATAGTAAAGTTTATCGTTAAGAGATTTTTCACCCAAATATTTTTTAATTACAGAAGGGTCATTGAGTTTTAATGGAAGATATGTGAAATAAAATAACGCATTTAAAGATTCTGTATATGCGGCGGTTTTTTTAGCATCTAGTTGTAAGACCTTCTCATTTACTACCCTTGTAAAACCATCATTATTTAAAATGTCATGCACTTTTCCTGTAGAATCTGTAAACATTCGTTCATAAGTGAATCGACCATCGCTTTGGGTGGCTTTTAATTTAAAATTTCGAAAATTAAATTTGAGCGTTGCGTTGTTAAGCTTTTCCATCCCATGAAAATGAATACTTTTTGTACTGATCTTTTCTGCTGTAGGCCTGGAGCAGGCAAACAAAAAGAGGCAGCAGAAAATGAGGATTTGGTATAATTTCATTCAATAAATTTTTGAGAATATGCTGCGTTAGAATTAATTAACATTCCTCTGTAATTAACATTTTATTTAGCTAACGTGGGATTACGAAGGATGTTTGCTTTTAAAAGGTAACATCAATCTGCTGATCTGATATTTGTTTTGTAACTGATGCTTTCCAGGCAGGGCCAGATCGAACAATTTTCAAAGCCAATGAATCAGCTTTGGCAGAGAGGCTTTTAAGGATTTTTAAATTGCTCAGCTTTCCTTGATCGTCCACCTTAAAGCCTACAATCACGTTTCCTTTTTCATTTAAAGATGCCGTCGAATTTGCAACTTCATCCTGAATATATTTTTTGTATAAATCCCAGCCATTAACCGGCTGGGCTGATATTAAAGCATTTAGCTTTAGGTTAGAAGAATTTGCCGAAAACCTGCTGATATTTTCTGTTGAAGTATTCTTCAGACCAGATGCTTCCGGTGCAACCTGAGCGGAATCTAAAACTTTTGAATTAGGCAATGATAATCGGGAATTATCCTGATTAATATTGATATTCAAAGATAAATCGTTGGCAACCGCCGAATTTTCTACTTGAGAGGTTATGGTTGCTGCATCATCCCGTTTGGAGTTTTCTGTTGTAGTTTTTAGTTCTGGTTTTGCGGCAACATTGGAAGAATCTACAGTAGCTAAAGAAGGAACTGATTTAGCTTCTAAAGATGTTTGGGCGATATTAACTGTTGTCCGGTCAGCCGCTAAAGTATCCGCCTTGCTTAAAACTACTTCTGTTTGTTTGTTATTGTAAGCCAGTTTTTTTACAGGAACCTGATTGTTCATCCAAAACAAAACACCTGCACTTATAAACATTACCGCTGCGGCGGCAGCTACACTTAACCGTTGCCAACTCAGATCAAATACTTTCTTATTCTCCTGCTGGAGCATGATACGCCGGTGTAATTGTAGTTGTAAAATACTTAAACCATGGTCAGGCTCAGTTATTAAACAGTAACCGTCCAGTGCGTCTGATAAAAAAGGCTCATCCAAAGCCTGCTTTTCAAGCTCATGCATCCCTTCTTTATCCATTGCTCCCTGCAGGTATTGTTGGATGGTAATATTGTCTGGCAATTTATTTTTCACTGTTTTTATCTATACAAATTTTTAAATTCCGTTTACCGTTCTGAATATAGCTTTTAACCTTGTTTAGATCATACCCGGTAATATCGGCCACTTCCTTATAACATTTCTGTTCAAGATAAAATAAGCTGATCGTTGTTTTTTGTTCATGAGCTAATTGATCTAAACACTTTTCCATAATATTTAGATCATCCTCCTGTGTATCATCAATATCCAGATGCGCAAAAGCATCTTTTTCCATAATATGATCTTCCATAGGCACAAACTCATGCTTCCCCGAAGAACGGATTTCCATAAGGCAGTGATTGCGTGCCAGCGTGTAAAGCCAATTTTTAAAGTTACTGATGTTATGGATTTTTAGTTTAGTAATTAATTGCTCGAAAATCTGCATTACAGCATCTTTGCTTTTTTCCTCGTCTTTTAAATATTTTAAACACAAACCGTAAACCAGATACATGTAACGCCCGTAAAGCTTTCCAAGAACTTCAAGATTACCGGATCGTTTATAATCCAGAACTAACACCAGGTCTTCAGGCTCGTTTACACCGGAAGGATTATTGATAAATTTCAAATTAGGAAAGGCTTTTAACGGTCTTTTATAAAACTCAGTGAATATGGAATGTATACTATTGCAGCACCGAAAAATAGTCTTCCAGTTCTTCCAAAGTATTTTTATTAGTTTCCATATCTTTAATAATCAATCCTTTTTCCATCAGCAGGATCCGCTCACAAACATCCGTTAAATGATTTAAATCATGACTGGAAATTATGGTTGTAATGTGCTTTTCGCGATTTATTTCCCTGATCATATTTTTAAGCCTGATCTGTGTACTGGGATCTATGTTGGCAAAAGGCTCATCAAGCATAAGCACCTCGGGTTTTTGAATTAAACAGGCGGCAACCCCTACTTTACTTTGGTTCCCTTTGGAAAGATCACGAATGTATTTTTTTTTGTTTAAAATTTCTGCGTTAAAAAAATCGTTAAACTTTTCAAGCTGTAAGTCAATCTCTGGTTTATTAAGGTTATGCAAGCTGCCGATGTAATAAAAGTACTCTTCCGGGGTTAAATAATCTATTAAAAATCCTTCATCCAGGTAAGCTGCGGTGTAATTTTTCCAACTGTCATTTTTAGAAACGTCAGCTTCTTTGGATATTATTTGGCCTGAAGTGCAACGTATCAAATCCAGCATCATTCTAAAAAGTGTGGTTTTACCTGCACCGTTGTTCCCAACCAAACCAATGGTTTCGCCTTTTCTAATACTTAATTTTGGAATATTAACAACAACTACACCGCTGTATACCTTTTTTAAGTTTTGTATCTCAATCATTTTAATCGTTTCTAAAGCCTTCGGCTATGGCGTATCGCTTTGCATTAAATTCGCTTACAAGCTTGCTTATCCAAAATGGTCTTGTTACAATAAATGCAATACCGGTTACGGCAATAATGGCCAGCCCTGCTTCGGGGTAACCCAAAAAATCTAACGGGTAAAAAATTACAAAAGGTGTAACCAGTAATGGGATTGATAATATCCACTGGCTTGCGCCAACACCCTCCCAATTAAACGACGCACTTTTTGACAGGTCTATCCGTCTATAATTCCTATTAGCAAAGTATAGCACCAGCAGCGTGTTAACCCCCATATTCCAGAGGTACATAATGAAGTGAACCAGAATGATGTTCCATCCGAAATAAACATAAGGGATGGTTAAGATCAAATTGATGGTCGAAAAAATGGTAAACAACAAGAACTTCGACTTGAAAAAATCTTCGATACCAATTTTATTGACCAACAATCCATCAAAGTGGCTGCTCTGCCAGCTAAACATAAACTGGCCGTAATTAATGATGAAAATACCTGTCATAAACATTCCACAAAATATTGAAGCACCGTAGCCAACTCCCATTTTAGGATTACCGTAAAAAAGTAAGCCATAAAAAAGGAAAAAGAAGCTCATCATAATTGCTGATTTAGGCCTTTTGTTTCTTATAATTAGTTTTAGTTCATTCGCTACCAAATCTCCCTGTTTGCCAAAACGGTTTAGAAAAGGAATTTCGGTACTTGACTTAGAAGAAGCTGAAGAAGAGCGCATCTCATCCAGATACAGATTACTATTCAGAAAGCTGAAGTTGATCCGATACATCATTAGAGCAGCCAGGATTGTAAATAACGCTAAAACCGGCTGTTGAACAAAGCTTTTAAAAATAACGGAGGAGAAGGAATTTATAGAAAGGAGATGCAGTTTTAAATCCAGCAATCCGAAAAGTCCGATTGAGACCACAAATGCAAGCATCCACCAGGCGTTTAAGTTAACCTTGCGCTTAAACCATAAGCTAAAAAAATGATTAAAAAATGTTAAGCCGGCTATTGACACAAGAAATCCTAAGAACACAGGAAGCCCTTGCTGGGGTAAAATAACTTTGATTAGAAAAGGAAGTGTTAAAACGAAAGGCGCCAGGTTAAAACCCGAAGCGAGAGATACTAAGGAAAGGTAATTAATAATTTGCTTACGCTTAATGTTTTGAATCAGGTAAGGCTTTACACTTAGCGTTGGAAGTTCCTGGAGTTGAAACCTAAGCAATACATCTGATAAGAAATAATATAGCAAACAGGCAGAAAATGCCGATATAAGGTTCAAATCCGGAAAAACGCTTTCTAAAATTTTATCTAAATAGAAAGAAAGCAGAATCAGATTTGAGAATAAATAAAGTATCAATACCGCCATTATAATCCGTATGGTTAAACTCTTTCCAGAATTTTTAGCCCTCCAGAACGACCGCCATTGATGCCGGATTAAAGTTATAGTCATGTTTTGAAATTAGGAAATTTCATAATCAAAGATTTAATTTATTTCATTAGCTAAAAATTGAATCAGGGAAATTTAATATTTATACTTCCCTTTCCACCACGCTTTCAACCGCTCTCTTAATTTTTGTTCTGCCGGATTTTTACCGGGTTCATACAAAACCGTTCCGCTCAATTTCTCAGGAAAATATTCCTGATCTGAAAAATTGCCTTCATAACTATGAGCGTACTGATACTCCTTACCATAGCCAATATTCTTCATCAGTTTTGTTGGCGCATTACGCAAATGAAGTGGTACAGATTGATCGCCGGTGCGGCTTACAAGTTCCTGCGCTTTACTGATGGCTTCATAACTGGCGTTGCTTTTAGCTGATGAAGCCAGGTAAGTTACCGTTTGGGATAAAATGATTCTTGATTCGGGCCAACCAATCACGTTAACAGCATGGAAGCAGTTGTTTGCCAATAATAAGGCATTCGGGTTGGCATTCCCAATATCTTCGGATGCAAGGATGAGCAGCCTCCTGGCAATGAATGAGGGATCTTCGCCACCCGCAATCATTCTTGCCAACCAATAAACTGCCGCGTTGGGGTCGCTGCCACGAATGGATTTTATAAAAGCGGAAATAATATCATAATGCTGTTCTCCGGCCTTATCATATAAAGCCATATTTTGCTGTACATGTTTCAGGACCAGATCATTAGTAAGCGTAACTTCAGTTTGGTTAACCGCGTTTATAACCAGTTCTAAAACGTTCAAAAGTTTTCTGGCATCTCCGCCGGAAAGCCTTAACAAAGCTTCATGCTCTTTTATAGTTACTTTTTTTTCCCTTAAAATTTCATCTGTCTTTAAGGCTCTTGTAAGAAGCGACAGCAGGTCATTCTCCAGAAGATTTCTTAGGATGTAAACCTGGCATCGCGATAGTAACGCGGAGATCACTTCGAACGAAGGATTTTCTGTGGTTGCACCGATTAATGTTACCAATCCTCTTTCTACTGCTCCCAGTAATGAATCTTGTTGTGATTTTGAAAAGCGATGTATCTCATCAATGAATAAGATCGGCAAGTTTTCGTTTTTATTTTTGAGAACTGCAGCCTTTTCAATCACTTCGCGAATATCTTTAACGCCAGAGTTAATCGCACTTAAACTAAAAAAAGGACGATCTAGTTGAGCAGCAATAATGTAAGCCAGGGTGGTTTTGCCAACTCCGGGTGGGCCCCATAAAATAATAGATGGCAGGTTCCCGCTTTCAATCGCCTTTCGTAAGATAGCGTCTTTGCCTACCAGATGCTCTTGCCCGACGTACGCATCCAAATTTTTTGGTCGCATTCGTTCTGCTAATGGAGGTAGGGTAGCCATTTATTTAAATGTTAACATCGGTTTTTAAGTTGATAAATGCTGATCTGAAAACTGAAAAACGGATTCCTGACAACTATATTCCCGCTTCAACGTCCTGATATGCCTGAACAGATTCCAAAGCGTTTGTTACAGAGTCGCCGATAATAGTGATGAATGACCCTGAAATTACGTGATTAATAGCATGTTTTAACGCCTTTTCACCATCGGGAATAAGCTTAACTGGCATTTCGGGTTTTATTTCTCTGATTCCTTTTTGCAATAAACCAACGATATCTTCATACGTACGCCCCCGGAGATACTTCTCCTGGCAAATAATAATATCATCAAACATTCTGGCAGAAATACGGCCTATCTCAATGAGATCTTCATCTCTTCTATCTCCGGTACCGGAAATTAACCCGGTATGATGTTTGGCATCAAGCGTGGCAAGGAAATCTTTGATACCATTTAACCCGTTCGGATTATGGGCAAAATCTACCATAATTTTAAAATCCTTAAATTCAAAAATATTCATCCGCCCGGGAGTTTGAGCTGCCGACGGTATAAATGTTTCTAATGAAAGACGGATATCTTCTATTTTAAATCCCCAAACAAACGTGGCTAAACTGGCCGCTAAAACATTTTGGGTCATAAAACTTACAGTTCCATTAAAGGTGATGGGAATATGCGTAACTTTTTCAATCCTGATCTTCCAATCTCCTTTTTTAATTGTAATAAAGCCGTTTTCGTATATAGCGGCGATCCCGCCTTTACGGCAATGTTCTGATACGACTTTGTTATTCTCATCCAGCGTAAAAAAACCAACATTACATCTTACATCACGTGCCATGCGCACACAGTGTTTATCATCGGCGTTTAATATTGCCCAGCCGTCTCGTTTTACAGATCCCACTACAACCTGTTTAACTTTTGCAAGGTCCTCAAGGGTATGAATATCTGAAATGCCCAAATGATCTTCCTGGATATTGGTTATTACCGCGATATCGCAATTGCTGAACCCGAGGCCGGAACGTAAAATGCCGCCACGGGCAGTTTCCAGTACCGCAAATTCCACAGTTGGATCTTTCATTACAAACTCTGCACTTATTGGACCGGTTGTATCACCTTTAAGCAACATGGAGTTTTGTATGTAAACCCCGTCAGAAGTGGTAAATCCAACTCTGAAACCGTTATTTTTAACAATATGGGCAATTAACCGTGTGGTTGTAGTTTTACCGTTGGTACCTGTAATAGCGATTATTGGAATACTGGCAGATTTACCTGCTGGGTAAAGCATATCAATAACCGGTGCAGCAACGTTTCTTGGTAATCCCACACTTGGTGCAAGGTGCATTCTAAAACCTGGAGCCGCATTAACTTCTAAAACAACTCCCCCATTTTCAGTTAAAGGCTCTGTTAAATTATTAGCCATAATATCAATCCCACAAATGTCCAGCCCAACTATCCGAGCTATTCTTTCACATATAAAAACGTTTTGGGGATGAACCATATCTGTTACATCAATGGATGTCCCGCCAGTACTAAGGTTGGCTGTAGATTTTAAGCAAACCACTTCGTTTTTTAATGGGATTGTATCTAACGTATACCCTTTCTTCTGAAGCAAATCTGTTGTATCACGGTCTACAGTAATATCTGTTAAAACGTTTTCATGACCGTATCCTCGTCGGGGGTCTTTGTTTTCAATATCAATAAGCTCCTGGATAGTATGTTTCCCATCAGCAACGACATTTGCCGGCACACGCTGGGCAGCAGCTACCATGCGGTTATCGATAACCAGAACCCGGAAATCATGGCCGCTGATAAAACTTTCTACAATAACTTTATGAGAATATTTTTGAGCGTATAAAAAAGCTTCAATAGCTTCTTCCTCTGTTTTAACGTTAATAGTAGCTCCTTTACCGTGATTGCCGTTTAACGGTTTAAATACCAAAGGAAAACCAATGTGATTGATGGCGTCTTTTAGTGTATCCTGGCTTGAGATTGTTAACCCTTTTGCAACGGGAATGGCCTGTTCTTTTAAAATTTTCTTGGTTTCTTCTTTATTTCCGGCAATATCAACCGCTATACTGCTGGTTTTATCTGTCATGGTGGCCCGAAAGCGGACCTGGTTTTTGCCGTATCCTAACTGAACCAGCGAACTGCTGTTTAATCGGATGTAAGGTATCTTCCGAGCTACGGCTTCATCAATTATCGAAGCCGTACTAGGACCGAACCGTTCTTTTTCACGCATTTTCTTCATGGTTAAAAGATCATCTTCAAGATCATATGCTTTATTTTCAATTAGGGCCAGAGCGATATTTACTGCCGCTTCCGCAGCATAGGCACCAACGGATTCTTCGATATAACTGAAAACCACATTATATATCCCGCTTTGCTTTGTTTCCCGGGTACGGCCAAATCCGGTTTCCATCCCAGCAAGAGATTGGATCTCCAGAGCAATGTGCTCGATCACGTGCCCCATCCAGGTTCCTTTTTCAATGCGCTGAAACAATCCTCCGGGAACACCCGGTGAACAACGATGGGTAATTAAGCTGGGTATGAGTTCTTCTATGCGATCTCTGAATCCCGGAATCAGATTTGTAGGCGATTGTTCGAGATCCTCCAAATCGAGGCGCATTTGAATCAGTTTTTTCCGGCGGATTGACCAAATGTTGGGGCCTTTAAGAACCTGTATACCAAGTATTTTCATTAGATAAATATGTTTTAGTTGGTGATGACGTTTAAAAGTTTTTTATAAAGTCTGCTTAATGAAATAAAGCAAAATTTAAACTTTTCATCAAAACAATCATGTCAGACAAGTGCTAAAGCTAAAATTAAAAGCTATTAAAATAATATCAGTTCATAAACCGTGTTGAATATATAAAGTTTTGTGCATAAGTTTTATAACTTATGTATTAACTTTTAAGACTGAGTTCTATATTTGATTTTGTTGTACAAATTTCAAAATTATGGTTCCAAAAGGTAAGCTCGTTATTATTGGCGGTGCGGTAGATCTGGGAAGTTCGCTAAATTTTAATGAGAATATAAACCATCCTCATTACATCAAGTTTTTTGAGAAAGGTATTTTGAAACGCGTGATCATGGAATCAGCAAAAGCCGAAAATTCTGTTGTAGAAGTAATTACAACGGCTTCCCAAATTCCGGATATCGTTGGTGTAGAATACATTAAATCATTTAATCAGCTACAAGTTTACAATGTAAACGTACTTCATATTAAAAGCCGCGAAGACGCCAATAATCAAGAATACATTGAACGCCTTGAAAGAGCGGATGTTTTAATGTTTAGTGGAGGTGACCAGCTCCGTTTAAGCTCCATATTTGGTGGAACCCCTTTTCTTCAGCTTGTAAAAAAAAAATATGAACATGATCAGTTTTTAATTGCAGGTACTTCTGCAGGCGCTGCGGCGGCTTCTACCAATATGATTTATCGCGGCAGCAGCAGTGAGGCTTTAGTTAAAGGCGAAGTTCAGATTACAGCAGGCCTGGGTTTTATAGATTCTGTAATTATTGATACCCATTTTGTGCAACGCGGCCGGATTGGACGTCTATTTTACGCCGTAGCCAGTAATCCCGGGATGCTGGGAATTGGGTTGGGAGAAGATGCCGGCCTATTAATCACTAACGGAAACACGATGGAGGCCATCGGCTCAGGTCTAACTATTTTGGTTGATGGACGGTACATTAGTGAAACAAGTATATATGATGTAGATATGGGTTCACCGGTTTCAATTGATAATTTAAGAGTACATGTGATGTCAATTTTTGATAAATACGATCTTCATAAACACGAGCTTAAAATAAATAAAGCTATTAAGGTAGAAGATGGAGTTTTTATCAGGGATAAACAATAATTAAGATGGCTAAACTTATTATTCACGGCGGATTTTTCAGTGAATCTGGCACCAATAACGATATCAAAAAGGCGAAGCAAAATGCCCTTTCTCAAATTGTAATTGAATCTTACCAGTATTTAAAAAACCATACTGCTGTTCAAACGGTGGTTTTTGCGGTTTCGTTGCTTGAGGATAACGAGCTTTTTAACGCCGGATTTGGGTCGCAAATACAAAGCGATGGTAAGATTAGGTTAAGTGCTTCAATAATGGATGGCAAAACAAAAAAATTTGCCGGGGTGATCAACATTCAGGATGTAAAAAATCCGGTACAAATTGCTGAAAAACTATTAGCGGCGCAAGACAGCGTTTTAAGTGGGGAAGGAGCTTTAGCTTTCGCCAGAAAGAACGGGTTCGTTAATTTTAATCCTGAAACCAAAGAGAGAAGGCAGGGTTACCAGGATAAACTTGAACAACTCTCCCGTAAAGGAACGGTGGGTTGTGTTGCACTTGATGCAAGTGGTTACCTCGCCGCTGCCACCTCTACAGGGGGGAAAGGTTTTGAAATGCCCTGTAGAGTAAGCGATTCGGCAACTGTAGCGGGTAATTACGCCACGCAAGATGCGGCCATATCCTGCACCGGTGTTGGCGAAGATATTGTAAGTGCCGCTCTGGCAGCTAAAATAGTTACGCGTGTAGCAGACGGATTTTCTTTGAAAGATGCTTCTGACAAATCATTTATGGAATTAGAAACATATGATGGGTTTGCCGGAATCATCGGGATTACCGCCCAAGGTGAAATACATCATTGCGATTCGCATCCATATATGGTATGGGCATCTTTTGATTCTAAATTAGAAGTGTTTGATTAAGAATACAAAAGCTAATTTTTATAAATTTTATTTGAGATTTAGTGGCATAAACAACCCGACAGAAACATTGCGCCCTTGGTTGTAATAGCCCTCGTTGGGGTTGCCTTCGTCTAAACGCCCTGGCTTAAACCGGCTTAGATGATCGTAATATGCTTTATTAAAAAGATTGTTTGCCGATATATTAAGTCTCAAAGGCTGTTTGTTAAGCATTAAGGTAGTGCCCATAGATGCATTTACCAATGTATAACCAGGGGTTGGGGTTTCAAACCGGTCGACCCTGTTTTGTCGGAAAACATTATCAAGCCGTACTGCCAGATAAGATTTTCTTGAAAAGCCGCCAATCTTTGGCTCTAGCTTAATTTCATTTCGTAAAGCGGCAGCCGGTATAAAAGGCAATGCGGTATTTGTTTCTTTATTTTGGGCATGGGTAAAAGAGAAACTGTTTTCAAAATGGAAGCTTTCTACCGGATGAATAGTTAAAGCAGCTTCGGCCCCGTATAAATTAGCATTGGCCTGAACGAATCGAAACACAGGATAATTTTTACCATCCACATCAATAATCTCAGAATTACGTTGGCTGCTGAAAATATAATTTGCTATATAATTATTAAATACACCAAGGCTTGCCTGAATTTTACCGCTGCTTAATTCCAATGCAGCATCACCATAAAAACTATTTTCAGGCTTCAGGTTATTATTTCCTATTTCGTACCTGAATGTTCCTTCATGAATACCATCAGCACTTAACTCAGCAATATTCGGTGAACGGAAGGCACTGCCCAGGTTACTTTTAAAATTAAGGAATTCATTAAATTCATAGGTAAAGCCTGCTGCTCCGGAAAGGTTAGAAAAGCGGTTATTAAAATTGTTAAACTTTGGCTGGCCATCTTGCAACATTTCAATTCCTGTAATATTTCTATAGTCATAGCGGGCACCGAAGTTAAATGTGCTTTTTAACCATGTCCTTTTCAAATAAGTAAAAATCCCAATGTCATTCGCTTTGTAATCTGGGATCAATAATTCTGCGGCCCGGTTCTTATTTTCCTGGAACGAACCGGCAAGACCAATTACAGGTTCCCATCCTTTTGCTTCTTTTAAAAAGTATTTTAAATCATAAGAGAAAGTTTTTAGATCAAAAAATAGAGATGGGTCATTGCCGGCTACTGCAATTTCCCGGCGCTGATTGTTTTGAAAAGCAAGGGTAGTATGCAGGTGGTTATCCCCGAAAAGAAGATTACTGTTTAATGCTATTTTGTAATGCCTGATGTTTTGAAAAGGAAGAAACAAGTTACGGTCCTTAAGAGCTTCATTGCTGATTATCCCACCTTGCGCATCTTCAAACTGACCGTATACATTGCGTGAAAAGTTAGGAAGACCGATATTATTCTTAAAACTTGACAAATTTAGGTGGGCAAACCCCCAACGCTTATTCAGACCAAGCTGACTGCTTAAACTAGTTTCGTTATAACCTGTATTCGCAATTCTCCCGCCTGGTGCATTGTAACTATACGCGTTTTTGTAAGAGCCTCTCCCTTGCCAAATAAAACCATTGGAATTTCCCTGAAGCATAACCGAATTGCCAGTTAAACCATTATTACCAGAATAGTTGCTCAGTAATTCTGCTCTTATCTTTCCTTCGGGTGCGGGCAGTGGTTCTAAAATGTTGATCACCCCGCCAAGCGCATCAGATCCGTAAAGTAAACTGGCCGCACCCCGCAAAACTTCCACCCTGCCGGCATTAAACTGGTCAGCCTCAAGCCCATGTTCATCTCCCCATTGCTGGCCTTCTTGTTTGGCACCATCAATTAATGTCAGAACCCGGTTATAACTTAAACCTCTGATAACGGGTTTTGATATACCGCCGCCGGTTGTTATTTGAGATACACCGGGCACTTTAGCAATGGCATCAATTAAACTTCCTGAAGGGTTATTTATCAATTGATCTCTGGAAACAGCGGTAACAGCAGTGCTGTTTTTTCGGTTATCAGTACTAAAAGCAGTACCGGTTATCACAACTTCCCTGGCTTCAATTACGCTGGGATAAAGACCGATTTCCAACACGTTTCCAATAGATAAATCAATGTTCCGGGTAAGTGTTTTATAGCCTAAGTAAGTTACCTCAATCAAAAATTTTCCTTTGGCTGGTACATTTCTAAACGTAAATTCACCGTTCATGTCGGCTATTGAGGAGATCCGAAGATCAGGTATCGAAATGGTTGCCCCTGCAAGTGCTTCTTTGGTATTCGCATCAATCACCTTGCCTGATACGGTTCTTAAAGATGAAAAAGCAGAAGTATTGTAAAATATAAAAAACGCAACTAAAATGATTCTTAAATTCATGGGAATAAAAACTAGTTAGTAAATGATTATTCGCCTTGGCGAAAATTAACAGAACTAATCAGCTTGTGGAGGACCCCGAAGTGTTGGAAGAAGGCATTTTAAGAAATAGCCAGTGACTTCATTTTCGGCGAAAATACGAACAACAGGAAGGTCATTTATTTTTTCATAAACTTCCGTGGTAGTAAAATGAGTATCAAAATGAATGGCGCATATCCAACAAAAACTTTTAGTTGTTGAAAGATGAAAAGAATGATGGCAGGGCTTATTAGTCTGGGCTTCCTTACAAACGCGTTGTTCTGAGGCGTGATTATGTAAAAAATCTAGGGGCAGTACCGTAACTGAAAAGAACAGTAACAGACCAATTGAAATGCTTATGCCAAACGGTTTTTTAATACCTTTCATTTACTTACCGATGCAAATATATACATCATATCATTCATTTTGTTTAATAGTTTATTTTTGAATAAGTAACAAAACCAGTACTTCCATGATCTACACCCAGGCAACACTAAATTTATCCCAAAGAAATACGCCAACCGGAACGAAATTGAACTGCAAAGGCTGGGTCCAGGAAGCAGCTTTGCGCATGCTGTTAAACAACCTGGATCCTGACGTTGCAGAAAGGCCACAGGAATTAATTGTGTATGGGGGCAGGGGCAAAGCAGCCCGTAATCCAGAAGCATTGGAATTAATTATTAAAGCTTTAAAAGATTTGGAAGAAGACGAAACCTTGCTGATACAATCCGGGAAAGCGGTCGGCATTTTACCAACTCATAAAAATGCGCCTCGGATACTAATCAGTAATTCGCAACTGGTTCCATTTTGGGCCACGCAAAAGCATTTCGATGAGCTGGAGGATAAAGGGTTAATGATGTATGGCCAAATGACAGCCGGATCCTGGATTTATATCGGTTCGCAAGGCATCATCCAGGGAACTTATGAAACCTATGCTGAACTTTCACGGCAATATTTTAAGGGATCGTTAAAAGGGACTTTATCTGTTACGGCTGGTTTAGGCGGGATGGGTGGTGCACAACCATTGGCTATAACCATGAATGAAGGTGTTTGCCTTGCAGCGGAAGTAGAAGAATGGCGAATAAGAAAACGGCTTGAAACCAAGTACATTGATGAAATTGAACTTGATATTGACACAGCTATTGACCGGGCTTTGAAATACAAAGCAGAAGGCAAAGCAATTTCTATTGGTGTAGTTTGTAATGCGGTTGAATTATTGCAGCGGCTTATCAACCGGAATATTACACCAGATACGCTCACTGATCAAACCTCGGCACATGACCCGTTAATTGGCTATTTCCCGGAAGGTTTAGATGTTGAGCAGGCTAAAATTTTAAGAAAATTTAATCCGGATGAATACGTTAAACGCTCTTACGAAACGATGGCCAGGCACGTTAATCAAATGCTGTTGCTAAAAAAACGTGGCGCTGTAACATTTGATTACGGAAATAATTTACGAGGACGTGCTTTAGAAGCAGGTGTGATGAATGCTTTTGATTACCCGGGATTTGTCCCGGCATATATTCGTCCGCTTTTTTGCGAAGGAAAAGGTCCTTTTCGCTGGGCTGCGTTGAGCGGTGATCCGCAGGATATTTATGAAACCGATAAATTGATCCTTGAACTTTTCCCCGAAAACGAAGGATTGAAACGCTGGATAACTTTGGCCCAAGAAAGGATTGCATTCCAGGGGTTACCTGCCAGAATTTGCTGGCTTGGGCAGGGGGAAAGGGAAAAAGTAGGACTGGCCTTTAATAAACTTGTTGCGGATGGAAAGGTAAAGGCGCCATTAGTTATCGGCCGGGATCATTTAGACACTGGTTCGGTTGCTTCTCCGTACCGCGAAACCGAAGCAATGAAAGATGGTTCTGATGCGGTGGCAGACTGGCCGGTTCTGAATGCGCTGATCAATACCGCAGGCGGTGCCAGTTGGGTTTCTTTACATCATGGCGGCGGTGTAGGTATCGGGTATTCCATTCACGCCGGTATGGTTATCGTGGCCGATGGAACTGAGGATGCGGCACACAGAATTAAACGAGTTTTGCATAATGATCCCGCCATGGGGGTTATCCGTCATGCGGATGCAGGTTATGATATTGCGATGGATACCGCCCGAATGCATAAACTAGATTTAAAGGAGAGGTTAGCATAAATAACGTGCCCTGCTCTAAAATTAAGCAATTATCTCAATACAGAAACAGAGCCTTTTAAAACCGGGCTTCCTCTTTTCAGATCAATAATGTAAAAATACACACCCACAGGCAAAGGTTTGCCTCTAAAAGAGCCGTCCCATGGCTCTGCATAGCCGATGCTCTCAAAAATAATCTGGCCGTATCGGTTATAAACTTTGATAGTGGCATCAGCATAGGAATCTAAAGCGATTATGTTCCACAAATCGTTTTTTAAATCACCGTTTGGAGTAAACGTATTTGGAATCACCGGGTTTTTAAGAACCTTTATAAATACCTCATCTGAGGAAGTCAGATTGCAGCCATCATCTGAAATTACCGTTAATAAATAAGTTGTACTTTCTGGTGGATTTACAACCGGATTTAATATAGTTGTGTTACTTAAGTAGGATGAAGGTGTCCAGATGAATCTTAAATTACTCCCTTCTGCTTTTCCGCTAATCGTTGTCGAGCCACCCTCTATAATGGTTATATCTAAACCGGCATCTGCAACCGGATCTTTGCTGATCTCCACGTTTAGAACGGATGAAAGTATACGGCAACTTGCCGAGTTTAAATTTAATTTTTCTGCAACTGCTAAACGAAACTGGTATCCCTCTTTATTGGCTGACACAAGGTTTAAAATGTAAGCAGGTTGGTTAGCTCCCGGAATATCGTTCCATCCTTGCCCATCATTATTGTTCATCTGCCATTGAAAAGCCGGATCATTGTATCCTAAAGAAATTTCAGCGCTCAAATTAATGGTTCCGGGTTCGCCTTCGCATAGTTTATTGCTGGCCAGGTTTGTGGTATTGGTTGCCGTAATAGCCGGGCCGCATGCCCGGAATGTGATGTCATCAAGGGCAAGATCATTTCCACATCCTCCAACAGCGTTATTTGTCATTCTAATTACAAGCTCTGTAACCCCGTTAGGTGCAGTAAAAAAAAAGCCATATTGTTTCCAATTTGGTTCTGTGCCAGCAGCGATGTTTCCAGTGTTGTATGAACTGATTACAGCCCCTGAAGTACTTTCAATTGTGAAAGTAATGTCGGGTTGTATACCCTGAGAAAAACAAGAGCTTGATTTCAAAATATTTAATATCCAAGAGGAGAACTCATAAGTTGTGCCTCCGCAAAGTCCACTTACTTTTTGTGTGTAAAAATCACCTGCCTGAAATGAGGCGTTTATGACCATCATTCTTCCTTCTTTATCATTGGGCGTGTGATCTGAGTTAACCGTATGCCAGGTATCACCAAAACAACTGATGCTCCGGGAAGATATATTGTAAAATCCATCATTCGGGCAAACATCACCAGAATAAGAATATGTTGTACTGCCTGTTGGCAGCGGAACAGCGTTAACACCTCCGGACCCAAAAGTTATATTTACTACCGGATCACCTAAACTTCCGCTGCAAGTTTGGGAATAACCAAACTGGAAATTTATGGATATAAGCGATAAACCTAATATCAATATTTTAAAAAATTGGAATGGGAGGATATTATTATTATCTCCGGATACTTTCAAGAGGGGTTAATTTAAGAGAATTGATTAAAAAATTATCTGGTGATTGAATTCGAATTGAATTAAGGGGCTGGGCTGAAAAGAATATTTCTGTCATAACAGAAAGCCCGTTGTCCGCAAATAGTTCAATGGATGAGTTATCCAGAACCATTGTTAATTGCAAGTTGGCATTTTTAGAAATTCTGGCCGCTGTATGCTTTGCGGCAAATCTTTTCTCAAAATCAACTTTACCGGCTACAGTTCGATCGATGTAATAGTTATTGGTAACCTTATCATAGCCTAAGATCAGTTTATCACCTAATAAATTATAAAAAGTGATTTTAAAATTTTCAATTTGACTTGCTGACATTTCTAGTTTAACCGGCCCGGAAAGCTTACCTATTTTAGAAGTTAGATCATAATCTGATGCGGGTATGTTTTTCTGCCCGGTTGCGGTTTTGCTTATGGTTTGTAATTCAGGAACGAGATGTGACGTTACAAAGTATTTTTCCTCTATTTTTTCAATAGCCAGATCACGTGGCAGTGTCATGGCGCTTCTCCATTTTTCTGTGGGCACAACATTGGCATAACTCCAGTTGCTCATCCAACCTAAAAATATTTTTCGTTCTCCGCTGTTTGACCAAGTAACGCCTGCGTAATTATCCGGACCATAATCTATCCAGCGGGTATCGGTTTGATAGGGAACAAAATTTTTACCGTCAAACTGCCCGGTAAAATACTGTGTAGCAGAGCCGCCATTTGGCCCGCCCGGATTTATGCTCACCAGCAAAACCCATATATTTTCATTGTTATGCTTTAAATAAAAAAGATCCGGACATTCCCAAACTCCTCCATGTGCGCCGAAATTCTGGCCGAATTCACTTTCTTTTTCCCATGATTTAAGATCTTTAGAAGAGTAAAAAGTTATTCTATCTAAGGTAGCCAGCGTCATAATCCATTTCTTACCGGCTTCAAACCACATAACTTTCGGGTCTCTGAAATCCTTGATACCGGGATTTTTTAGAACGGGATTGCCTGCATATTTTGTCCAGGTAGTACCTTCATCAAGACTGTAAGCCAAACTTTGATTTTGGTAATCATTTGTACCGGCTTTTTCGCCTTTCGGGTCATGATGTGTAAAGATTGCGATCAGAGGTACTTTATCGTCTTTCCCAAAACCCGAAGTATTGTTTTTATCAACAACGGCACTACCTGAGAAGATATATCCCAAACTATCAGGGTATAAAGCAATTTTTTGATTTTGCCAGTGTATCAGATCTTTGCTAATTGCATGGCCCCAGTGCATCGGGCCCCAAACGGTGCTGTCCGGGTAGTACTGATAAAATAAATGATACTTGTTATTTAGATAAACCATTCCGTTGGGGTCGTTCATCCAATTTTCAGGAGGTGAAAAATGAACCTGCGGCCTGTATAATTCATCAAAACTCGAATCTGTATATTTTTTTTTAACAATTATACAGGAGCTCAATAAAAGCAGCAACGATAAAAAGTTCAATATACGCATGGAGGGGATTTATATATTGTGATTTAAAATACGGACCGTTAATATAGCACTTATAGTTTACTTACAAAATGGAGAATAAATGCATCTGTACCTGTGCAATATTAAATTGAAATGGTGAAAACCTATTTCCATTCAATAAAAAATGATGGGTCTTTATCAGTCAAACTCGGGTGTTTTTTCCAGTAATTCCAACTGCCATATAATTTCTTCCTCTTTAACAGGAAACTCTTTTTCGTTTCTTGTGGTTTGATACACGGCTTCAAAAAAATCAATATACCTGCCTTCGCGGGATGCGATAAGTTTCTGGCTTTTTAGTCCACCTTCATCCATAACAGTTAGTAATCCTTCGTTTCCAGAGGGTTCTTTGCCAAAATCTTCATCATCCGGTAACATACCTGCCTGTAACTGTTCTTCCTGAGTATCGCAAAAAGATTTAATAAAAGATCCTTTTGTTCCATGAATCACAATCCCTGGTTGCGGATCTGCGGCAAGCATGCTCATGGTAATGAAAACATTCATTTTATTGGTGTATTGCAAATGAAGATGGGCGTAATCGTCAACTTCAGATCCTTTACGGAATTTGCCTAAAGTTTTGTGAAAGTGAGCCGGATTTCCGAAAAGGCATAAAGATTGATCCAGCAAATGCGAGCCAAGGTCATATAATATTCCACTTCCGGGCAAAGAAGTTTCCTTAAATTCTTTTGGTCCGATAAAATTTCGATAGCGGTCAAAACGTAAATGCATTTCAATAATTTCACCTAACGAGCCACTGTCTAAAATATTTTTGGTTGCCAGATAATCACTTGCATAGCGACGATTCTGGTATACCATTACTTTTTTATTTCGGCTCCTCCCAAGATCAAACAACTCCTTAATTTCTGCGGATGTTGTAGTTGCGGGCTTTTCTATCAGCACATGTTTGTTGGAAAGCAAGGCTTTTTTTGCCAGCTCATAATGCGTATAATTAGGTGTATTGATTATTAAAAGTTCAATTTCCTGGTCATTAAACAAATCATCAGCGGATTTTACACTGGTTATTTCCGGGTAATCTTTTTGAGCCGATTGTTGTGTCCGTTCAAGTACAGCATGAAATTTAAACCCTGGATGAGTTTTTAAAAACGGAGCATGAAAGATTTTGCCTGACATGCCGTAAGCCATCAAGCCTGTAACAATTGGTTTTTGCATGTACAAATATAAAATCCTGTACAGATTATTCAGACTCAATATTTATTTTATGTGTATCTCAAAAAAAACCATGCAAACACTTGCTTTATTTTTTTTTAAAATTGGTCTGAGGCTTATTATCTAAACCATACTGGAATATTCCTGAATTTTATTTTGTTTTACATTTGCGGGATGACACCAGCAGAGATTAATAAAAAGTTTAAAGAATTGCAGGAGCGTATCGCATTTGATTTCGATAATGAAAAACCAGATCTGAAAGTGCTGCTGTTTCTAATTGGTGTTCAGGAACTCGGCCAGGGACCCAGAAAATTCAGCAAAAGGCAAAAAGAAGAACTGATGCATATAGCCAATTGCCGCTTGTTTAGTGAGCTTGGCTTTTACGAATTGGAAGGCTTGGACCAGGACGGATGGCCACATTGGAAACTACTTAAACCAATTCCGGCTTACACTTTAATGGAGCAAGAAATGGTTTTAAAATCATTGATGGTTACTTATTTTGATAATCTATAATTTTGATTTAATCTTTTATTTTGCTTAAATTTTTTACTTACATGAAACTGATCTTAACTACTTTCATATTTTTTATAACCTCTTTAACCTTTGCCGCCCGGCCAAAACATGATTACATTCGTATCAAAACCAACAAAGGGGAGTGCACTATCATGCTCTATAATCAAACGCCAAAACATCACGATAATTTCCTGAAACTTGCCAAAGAAGGTTTTTATAACGGAACTTTATTTCACAGGGTAATTAAAGAATTCATGATCCAGGGTGGCGATCCGGATTCTAAAACCGCAAAGCCAGGTCAGGCATTAGGCGAAGGTGATCTAGCTTATAAAGTTGATGCTGAGTTTAGGGATAGCTTGTTTCATAAAAAAGGAGTTCTTGCCGCAGCCCGTGACGATAATCCTGAAAAAGGATCAAGCGCTACCCAGTTTTACATTGTACAGGGAAAGTTGTGGACCGATCAAACTCTTGATAACATCCAACAAACAAGAATGAATGGGCGCCAGATACCAGCATGGCAACGCGAAATTTATAAAACTATTGGAGGAACACCGCATCTGGATCAGAGTTATACCGTTTACGGCGAAGTAGTAAAGGGTTTGGAGATGGTTGACGCCATTTCCGCTGTAAAAACCGCCTCAGGAGATCGTCCGATTGAAGATGTTAAGATGGAAGTAAGCGTTTTAAAAAAACGGGAAGCCCGCAAGTTGGAAAAAAAGCTTGGGCTTAGAAATAACATTTTTTAAACTAATTGTTTTTACCCAACTGCTGATTCCTCATACCTGATACTTCTTTATGAAAATCATTACGTACAATGTAAATGGCATTCGTTCTGCTATAAATAAGAATTGGCTGGCCTGGCTGCAAGCTACAGATGCGGATGTGGTGTGTTTGCAGGAAATTAAATGTACCCCCGATCAATTAACCGATATTATTTTGCTGGAGCAGATGGGCTATCAGCATTACTGGAACCCAGCCGAAAAAAAAGGATATAGCGGAACGGCGATTTTCACAAAACATACACCAAAGCATATTGAGTACGGCTGCGGAATGGATGACTATGACCGGGAAGGCCGTATAATCCGGGCCGACTTTGAGAATTTTTCGGTGCTGAGCACATATTTTCCGTCAGGATCAAGCGGAGACGAACGACAACTATTTAAGTACCGATTTTTAGATGATTTTCAGGTGTACATCGATAAGCTGAAACTTGAATTTCCAAAATTGGTGGTATCCGGCGATTATAATATTTGTCACCGGCCAATTGATATCCATAACCCAAAATCCAACGCCAATTCTTCGGGCTTTCAGCCTGCCGAAAGGGAGTGGATGGAAAATTATTTAAAAAGCGGGTTTATTGATTCTTTCCGATACTTTAATCAGCAGCCGCACAATTATACCTGGTGGAGTTACAGATCCGGAGCCAGGAACAGGAATTTGGGTTGGCGAATTGATTATAATATGGTTAGTGAGGGCTTACGGGAAAACTTAAAGCGGGCCGCTATCTTGCCTGAAGCGAGGCATTCAGACCATTGTCCGGTTTTACTTGAACTAACTTTTTAATACGCAGACGATGTTCTAAATTCCTGTATCTTCGGTCAATGTCATCTTTACTCGTCACCGATATCAAAGGTTTAACAGGCACACATTCTCCGAATGTACTTGTCCTTCGAGGCACCGACTTGAGTGATTTACCTACTGTAAGTGATGCCTGGTTGTTGATTGAACATGGTTTAATCAAAGATTTTGGTAGGATGACCGATCTCGCAACTCACAACTTAAAACTCACAACTCAAATTTCTGTAAAAGGTAAATACATTCTTCCTGCATGGTGCGATTCGCATACTCATTTAGTTTTTCCCGCCAGCAGGGAAGAAGAATTTGTGATGAGGATAAAAGGCCGCTCTTATGAAGAAATTGCCAAAGCTGACGGTGGCATTTTAAACTCAGCAAGAAAATTGCAATCCGCAACTGAAGACGAATTATTTGAAAATGCTTTTTATCGATTAGATCAAGTAATAAAACTGGGAACCGGGGCGATTGAAGTGAAAAGCGGCTATGGTCTGGATTATGAAAGTGAACTAAAAATGCTGCGTGTTATCCGTCGGCTAAAAGAAACTGTGCCAATCCCAATTAAAGCAACTTTTTTAGGAGCTCATGCTTATCCTGAGAGATTTAAAAGCGATCATGAATCATATTTAAAAATCCTAATAAATGAAATATTACCTCAGATAGCAGATGAAAAATTAGCCGATTACATCGATGTGTTTTGCGAAAGGGGTTTTTTCTCTTTGGATGAAACTTCACGCATTTTAGAGGCCGGGGCTAAATACGGTTTAAAAGGGAAAGTTCATGCCAATCAACTTTCAGCGACGGGAGCAGTTGAAATGGCGGTAAAGCATCACGCTTTATCTGTAGATCACCTGGAAATGATGAACAACGATGCTTTGCAAAGTCTAAAAAACCACGATACAATCGCAACTTTACTACCTGCTTGTTCTTTATTTTTAGATATTTCTTTTGCCAACGCAAGGTCTTTAATTGATCATAACATCGCGGTAGCCATCGCATCAGATTTTAATCCTGGTTCTGCGCCTTCTGGAAATATGAATCTGGTTGTTTCATTAGCCTGTATGCGGTTGAAAATGCTGCCCGAAGAAGCTATAAACGCAGCTACCATTAACGGGGCGGCAGCAATGGAATTGAGCCAGAATTATGGCAGTATCAGCCGGGGAAAAGCAGCTAATTTTATTGTCACTAAAGAAATCTCTTCATTAGCCTATCTTCCGTATAGTTTTGGTTCAAATTTGATTGAAAGTGTTTTTATCAATGGAAAAATATATTAGATGAAAGATTTAATTCTGTATACCAAAGAATATCTTCTTTCTTTAACTAAACTACGATCTGCCGAAATTAAATTAGGGGAACGTGTGCAAACAATTCTAAACATTGAATCTCTTGCTTTAACCAGTTGCAAGTTTGTTTTGATCGGTTTGCCGGAAGATGTAGGTGTTAAAGCCAACCTTGGTAAAACTGGTTCTCGCACTGCTTGGTTTGCTGCTTTAAATGCCATATTAAATATCCAGAGTACGTCAAAATTTCGGGGAGATGAATTAGCGATTCTGGGTCATATTGATTTTGAAAAGGAGCTTAAAGAAGCAGGGAAGTTAAATCCGGAGAAGGAAACAGACCTTAAAAAACTTCGGGACTTGGTTAATAAAATTGATGAAAAAGTAGCGCCGGTTATCGGGATGATTTTTGCGTCGGGCAAAATTCCAATTATTATTGGCGGTGGACACAATAATTGTTATCCTATCTTAAAAGCCTATTCAGGTTTGTTTAATAAACCGGTTAACGTTATTAATTTAGACGCACATGCGGATTTCAGGCCTTTGGAAGGGAGACACAGTGGAAACGGCTTTAATTATGCCTTTCAAAATGGGTATATGGATAAATATGCAGTTATCGGTCTTCATGAGAACTACAATTCACAATTGGTAGTAAACAAATTGAAATCCAAGCCAGAGCATTTCCAAGTTACATTTTACGAAGATTTTATTAGCGAAAGCACCAGTCATAGTCGGGCTTTTCAGGAAGCATTAAATTTTACAAACGGTCTTTGCGGTTTAGAAATTGACCTCGATTGTACACAATGCATTTTATCAAGTGCTGTTTCATCCTGCGGTTTCAGCCTTTTGCAGATAAGGGATATGATTGCCCAGACAAAGGTCCAGCAACTATTTTATTTGCATATTTCGGAAGGAGCCGCCAAAATAGATGACGGAAGGGAAACTGATCAGACAGGAAAAATAATCGCTTACCTGATTAGTGATTTTATAAAAGCACAAATGTAATTTTAATGAGCACAGAATAAGAGTTGAGTATCAAGTATAAGCTTCTTTGCGCTTTAATCCTTTCCACTAATCAAATTCCCAGATTTTTTCAGGTGTTATACAGGCATTCATTCGATGATCGAATTCATTTATATCCAATATATTTTCTACAGGCTCAAAAAAAGATAGTCCTAATTTTTTAACATCCTTACGACAGCCGGAAAGAAAACGGTCATAAAAACCTTTTCCATAACCAACGCGGTTTCCGTTTAAATCAAATCCTAAGAGAGGCATAATAACTGCATCAATTTGCTCGGAAGATACGACCTGCCCATGTATTGGTTCAGGAATCCCGTACTTGTTGCGACCAAGTATGGTGTATTCCGGATCAAAAAGAATATTCTGCATCTCTAGTTTTTTGAAATCTGTTTTTGGTATAACCACCTTCAATTGAGGTTCATGCTCTTTAAAATATTCAAGCACAGAAAAAGTATCTACTTCTTTGTTTTCGGTAATCGGCATAAACAGATGTACCGTTTTAAACTGGTTCCAGTTTATATGGGCTATTTGCTCAACAATTTTTTCATTTAAGATCCAGTACTGTGACCGGCTTAAGTTTTTGCGTCTTTCGAGATATGTTTTGCGGATATTTTCTTTATTCACACACCAAAGGTATCGAGTGTACGAGGTACATCAAGTTAAGATCGCATAAATAATTTTAAAATGCAGGGTTATTTTACGCGTTCAACGTAATCACCGGTTCGGGTATCAATCTTAACCTTGTCGCCCTGATTAACAAACATAGGAACCTTAATTTCTACATTTGCCCCTACAGTTGCACTTTTTAACGCATTTGTAGATGTATCACCTTTAACAGCAGGTTCGGTATACGTAACTTCTAATTCCACAAATGAAGGTGCCTGAGCCATAATTGGTTCTTCACTTTCCATAGAAACAATTACATCCATTCCTTCTTTAAGAAAGCGGGCAGCCTGGCCAAATAAGGATTTTTGAATGTTAAATTGCTCAAAAGTTGTATTGTCCATTACCACATAATAATCACCTTCTTCATATAAATACTGATAATCATTAGTCTCTACCCTGCAAATTTCAACCTGTTCATCCGTAGCTAGACGGGCTTCCACGGTTTTACCGGTTTTTATATTTCTAAATTTACCTAAATAAAATGCGCCACCTTTTCCGGGAGTGCGGTGAATAATTTCTTCAACCGTTACCAATTCACCATTAAACCGCAGAATGTTTCCATTTTTAATCTCAGAAGCTTTTGCCATAAAATATTATTATCCGTACTTAAAAAGTTGTGTTAGAACCGCGAAGATAGAGATATAATAATTATCATATACGGGGTAATTATTATATTTCACACCATAAACCAATACTTATTTTGCCCGCAAATTCAGCCGGAACCAAGCTAGAACTTGATAAAGAAATTGGATGCATATATTTATTTGTTATACAAATGTATCTTCTAAATTAGGGGAGTGAGTATTATTCAGCTATAAACTTTTAAAGACAATAGAAAATGAGGATTACCATACTAGCCCGGGTCATTGCACGAAAAATTATAATAATTGGTTTAAGCATTGTTTGGACAGGAAGCTCTGCTCAATTTTTTACAAACCCTTTACTTCCTTCCGGCCCGGATCCATGGAGCACCTATAAAGACGGGTACTACTATTACACGCACACTTTGCAGGATAGCTTAGTTATCTGGAAAATTAAAAACTTAGCGGATTTGAAAACAGCTGAAAGGAAAACTATATTTATTCCTCCCCCAAATACAAACTGGTCTAAAGAGCTTTGGGCACCAGAGATTCATTTTTTGGATAACAAATGGTACGTTTATTTCGCTGCTGATGATGGCAATAACAATAACCATAGGATGTTTGTATTGGAGAATAAATCTTTAGATCCATTTCTGGGAACGTGGAATTTAAAAGGCAAAGTAGCTGACCGTTCAAATAAATGGGCGATTGACGGTTCTGTTTTCTACCATAGAAATAAATTGTATATGGTTTGGGCAGGGTGGGAAGGCGATATAAATAAAAAACAAGATATCTACATTGCCAAAATGAGGAATCCATGGTCTATTAAAGGTAAAAGAGTAAAAATTTCAAGTCCGCAGTATGATTGGGAAAAACATGGAGACATTAATGACTCTGCTAATCCTCCGCATGTAGATGTTAATGAAGGTCCGCAAATACTAAAACATAATAAAAATTTATTTTTAATCTATTCGGCTAGTGGTTGCTGGACGGATTATTATGCTCTTGGAATGCTGCGCTTAACAGGAAGAAAGCTTAAAAGTGCACTTTCATGGACAAAAAGTATGCAACCTGTTTTCAAGGAGGCTCCCGAAAACGGTGTATTTGCGCCAGGCCACAATTCATTTTTTAAATCCCCAGATGGTACTGAGGATTGGATTTTATATCATGCCAATGCAGAACGTGGTCAGGGTTGTGGCGACTACCGTTCGCCGCGTACCCAAAAGTTCTCTTGGAATGAAGATGGAACACCAAACTTCGGTAAGCCAGTTAAAGCTGGTGAAATACTAAACATTCCGTCCCAAAACAAATAAATTATATTTAACGCAAATTTGATTCTTAATAATAAGCTCAACAGATAACTACAACTAATTTTTACTTAAATTTTACCCTCAACTAATGCTAATCATAATGCTAAAAAACTTTAGAATTCATCTGGTTGTACTATTCAGTTTACTGTTAACTTCCGTCGCATTATCTCAAAATATTAATACAAATGCGCCTGGCAAAGTATGGACAGCAGAAAAAGCAAACGAATGGTATAAACAACATGAATGGATTAATGGTGCTGACTTTTTACCCAGTACAGCGATTAACCAGTTAGAGATGTGGCAAAAAGCTTCATTTGATCCCATTACGATTGATAAAGAATTAGGCTGGGCTCAAAATATAGGTTTTAACACGATGCGGGTATATTTACATAGTATTGCATGGAAAGAGGATCAGCAGGGGTTTAAAGATAGGATTAATGAATATTTAAATATCGCAGACAAGCATCAGATTAAAACAATATTTGTATTTTTTGATGATTGCTGGAATAAAAAAGGTTCGCCAGGAAAGCAGCCAGAACCAAAACCCGGCATTCATAACTCCGGTTGGGTACAGGATCCCGGTGACCCTGAATCCAATACCCCTTCTAAATTCCCCGAACTGGAAAAATATGTAAAGGACGTGATGAGCCGGTTTAAAAATGATAAACGTATCCTTTTATGGGACCTTTACAACGAACCCGGTAATTCGGGTAAACTTACAAGCTCTTTGCCATTATTAAAAAGCATTTTTGGCTGGGCCAGGGAAGTAAACCCCGTTCAACCCATAAGTGTAGGTTTATGGGCTTGGGATTTTTATGAATTAAATGCCTTTCAGGCAGAAAACTCTGATATTATTACGTATCATAACTATGAAGAACCTGCCTGGCACCAGAGAGTAATTGATATGCTTAAATCTCATGGACGCCCAATGATTTGTACAGAATACATGGCCAGAACACGTAACAGCCGTTTCTCTAACATTATGCCTTTATTAAAAAAGCAAAACATTGGGGCCATTAACTGGGGCTTTGTGGCCGGAAAGTCGAATACAATTTATGCATGGGATACGCCTTTACCCAACGGTGAACAGCCTGTGGAATGGTTTCATGATATATTTAAAAAGGACGGAACGCCTTACAGAAGTGACGAAACAGACTTAATAAAAAAATTAAACGGAAAGAAGTAAGTTTTATATGAAACAATATTTAAGAAAAACGTTTATTTTTTTGGCGATAACAATGGCGTTTGCTTGCAACAGGCCTAAATCATCCACAGGAAATGCAGATAAAAACAGTAATCGGTTATCTATTTTAACTGCCAAATTTGATACCCTTATTAATCATAAAGAAGTGAAATTATATACCCTGAAAAATAAAAATAATCTGGAAGTGTTAATCACAAATTACGGAGGACGAATTGTAAGCCTCATGGTGCCAGACAGCAGCGGTAAAATGGTAGACGTGGTGGTAGGCTTCAACGACGTAAAACAATATATAACTTCAACGGAACCGTATTTTGGAGCAACAATAGGGCGTTACGGAAATCGCCTGGCAAATGGAAAATTTACTTTAGACGGTCAAACTTATCAGTCATCCACTAATAATGGACCCAACATGCTGCACGGCGGGAAGATGGGCTTTCAATCTAAAATTTGGGATGCCGAACAGCCCAATAACCAGACGCTGATACTTACTTACCTATCAAAAGATATGGAAGAGGGCTTTCCGGGTAACCTACAAGTTAAGGTGACGTACTCGTTTACAGAAGATAATGAATTGAAAATAGGGTATGAGGCAACTACTGATAAAACCACTGTAATTAACCTTACCAATCATGCTTTTTTTAATCTGAATGGCGAAGGAAGCGGAGATATTTTAGGTCATGTTCTTCAGATTAATGCCGATAAGTATACCCCGGTTGACTCTACGTTAATACCAACGGGAGAAATAGTAGATGTAAAGGGTACTCCGTTTGATTTCCGAACCGCAATGCCGATAGGCAATCAAATAAATGAAAAAAACGAACAGCTAAAAAATGGAAAAGGATACGATCATAATTATGTGCTGAACGAAACTCAGGCCGGTAAAATGAATAAAGCAGCTAAAGTAACTGGCAACAAATCCGGTATTGTGATGGAGGTTTTTACGGAGGAACCCGGCCTGCAGTTTTACAGCGGAAACTTTATGCAGAGTAAAAATACTTTCAAAAGCGGTGTCAAAGACGATTTCCGTACAGCATTCTGCCTGGAAACTCAGCATTTCCCCGATTCGCCCAACCAGCCTAGCTTTCCTTCAACGGTTTTAAAGCCAGGGAATACGTACAAAACCAATTCAATTTATAAGTTCAGCAACTAACGGTTGTTAAGGGAAACTTTATAATTAGAAATGTTAAGTTTTTCTGTACAAAAGCTATATTCATTTTCCTGATTAGAGCAAATTATAAGTAGCCGGTTGGCAGAATATTTCTCTATGAGAGATAAATACCAGCTTATTCCCTGCAGGTCAAGATTCGCTGTTGGTTCATCAAGCAGCAAAACTGGAGTGCCGGCACAAAACGCCAAAGCTAATTTAACACGTTGTTTCATCCCGGATGAGAAGTATTTTAAGGCCTTATATTTTATATTTTGTAATTCCAGGAGATCATAAAATGCTTCTAAATCCATTCCATCCCTGTAGGATTTAAAACTAAAATTGAAACTGGCAATTTCAGGCACGGTAAATTCTTCAATAAGATCAAGGTATGGTGCTGCAAAACTTAGATAAGAATAGACTTTTTCTATATCAATCGCCTTCTTATTGTCAGAATAAGAAATCGTACCTGCAGAAGCAGTTAAATTTCCGGCTATGATTTGTAAGAGTGTTGATTTACCTGTACCGTTAGCACCCAGAATAGCGTATGAATTGCCGGCTTCAAAAACATAAGACAAGTCCTGAAAAACCCAGTCGCGGTTAAAACGGCGGCCAATGTTATCTAACGTGATCTTCATTTATTTGGGATCAACACAAGTGCATTAACTATTGCCAAAACCTTTCATCACACCCCGGTTAGAGTTACGGATAAAATCAATGATCTCATCTCTGATTTCGGTAGGCTGCCGCTCGGTTTCAATAATGTCAAGGGCCTTACTGATATTCAGTTTTTTTAGAAAGATGGTGCGATAAATATCCTGTATCTCATTAATTTGTTCCGAAGAAAATCCCCTTCGGCGCAAGCCAACAGAATTAATACCAACATAAGATAATGGTTCACGACCTGCTTTGGTGTAAGGAGGAACGTCTTTTCTTACCAATGAGCCACCCGAAATAATGGAATGGGCGCCAATGGAAACAAATTGATGAACTGCGGACGCCCCACCGATAAAAGCAAAATCCTGAACTTCTATATGACCTGCTAACTGTACTGAATTGGCTATAATCACGTTATTGCCGATCACACAATCGTGAGCAATATGAACGTAGGCCATCAAAAGGCAGTTTTGCCCTATCGTTGTTGTATTTTTATCAAGGGCAGTACCCCGGTTTAAGGTTACACATTCCCTAACAATGGTATTATCGCCAATAGTTACGGTGGTGGCTTCACCTTTATACTTCATATCTTGTGGTGGTGCGGAAATTACAGCCCCCGGAAAAATTCTGCAATTTTTGCCGATGCGGGCACCTTCCATAATCGTCACGTTTGAACCTATCCAACTCCCCTGACCAATTACAACATCCTTATGTATGGTTACAAAAGGTTCTATAACCACATTATCAGCAATTATGGCTTGGGGATGTATGTATGCTAAAGGCTGGATCATGCTTCTTTATTTTCAACCCTTGATATAAGGGCCATCAATTCAGCTTCTACTACAATTTTATCGCCAACCATACCAATGCCTTTCATTTGAGCTATTCCACGTCTTATTGGGGCTATCAGATCACATCGGAAAACAATGGTATCTCCCGGAAGGACTTTTCCTTTAAACCTGGCGTTCTCAATTTTTAAAAGATAGGTAAGGTAATTTTCCGGATCCTTAACTGTATTCAGAACCAAAATTCCACCTGTTTGTGCCATTGCTTCAATTTGTAAAACTCCCGGCATTACGGGTGCTTCCGGAAAGTGGCCTACGAAAAAAGGCTCGTTCATGGTTACGTTTTTTACACCTACCACATGACTTTTACTAAGCTCGATAACTTTATCGATCATTAGCATGGGTGGCCTGTGCGGCAAAATGGCCATAACTTGTACCGTATCGTAAACTGGTGTTGAATTAGGATTGTATTGTTGAACGTGCTTTTTGCTTTTCTCTTTTCTTATTTGTGCTTTTATCCTTTTCGCGAAAGCTATATTGGCCGCATGACCAGGCCGGGCAGCCATAATATGACCTCTCAAAGGAACCCCAACGAGGGCAAGATCACCAATCATATCCAGTAATTTGTGCCTTGCAGGTTCATTTTGATGTCTGAGTTGAATATTGTTTAGAATGCCTTCTTTGGCAACGTCAATATCATCGCGGTTAAATAATACAGCCAGGTGCTTTAATTCTTCCGGGCTCACTTGCTTATCTACTACAACTATCGCATTGTTAAGATCTCCACCCTTTATCAGGTTGTTTTCAAGTAACATTTCCAGTTCATGCAGAAAGCAAAATGTGCGGCAGGAAGCGATCTCCTTTTTAAATTCTGAAATAGTCGTTATTGCTGCATGCTGGCTTCCCAAAACCGGCGAATTGTAATCTATCATACAAGTAAAACGGTAATCATCCAAAGGCATGGCTACCATTTCTACTTTTCTGTCTGGTTCAGAGTAATGGATATTGCAGGGTATATCGTAATAATCCCGGTCTTCTTCCTGTTCTTTAAAACCAATGAATTCTAAAGCTTCGATAAACATTATGGCGCTGCCATCCATGATAGGAACTTCAGGCCCATTTAACTCCATTAATATATTATCCACTTCCAAACCAACTAACCCGGCCAAAACATGCTCCACGGTACTTACACTTGCACCGTTTTGAGTAATCGTTGTTCCGCGAGAGGTGTCTGTAACATTATCTACATCGGCCTCAATAACCGGTTGACCGTTGAGATCAATACGTTTAAACTTGTAGCCATGATTAACAGCAGCAGGCTTAAATGTCATGGTTACCGGCTGCCCGGTATGCAATCCAACGCCTGATAACGATACTTCTGATTTTATTGTTCTTTGTTTTACATTCATGATAGGCGCTCAGTTACTAAAAAGCAATTACTGATTTTGGTTGTTAGTTAACTGATTAATCTTAACTTTTAATTCTTCGATGGTTTTTTCAAGCTCTGGTAAACGTTGAAATACAACCTGAGCCCTCATGTTATTTCCGAAACTAATAGCAGGGGCTCCTGCCCACTTTTTACCTTCCTCTTCAATGGTTCTGCCAATCCCGCTTTTCGCCTGTATTTGCGATCCGTTTGCGATAGAAATGTGACCTACAATACCAACCTGACCGCCAATTATACAATTTTCACCAATTTTTGCACTTCCGGAAATTCCGGTTTGAGAAGCAATGACAGTATTTTTTCCAATTTCAACGTTAT
This sequence comes from Pedobacter sp., assembly GCA_014378705.1. Taxonomy (GTDB): domain Bacteria; phylum Bacteroidota; class Bacteroidia; order Sphingobacteriales; family Sphingobacteriaceae; genus Daejeonella. Next base: position 42,480 of record JACMND010000050.1, read on the forward strand.
GGGCCAGTTGAATCAAATTATCCAGCTTAACACCTTTATGGATAATCGTAGAACCCATCGTTGCACGATCTATTGATGTATTAGAACCAATTTCAACGTCGTCTTCAATAATTACATTTCCTATCTGGCTAATTTTACTGAACGATCCGTCTGGTTGTGGTGCGAAACCAAATCCATCACTGCCAATAACTGTACTTGAGTGAATAATTATGCGATCATGAAGGACACAATCAGCATAGATTTTAACCCCTGTAAAAAGAGTGCAATCATTTCCTATCTGAACATTATCACCAATGTAGGTTTGAGGATAAATTTTTGTATTGTTTCCTATCACCGTATTTAAACCAATATAAGCGAACGCACCTACATAAACATTGCTTCCAATTTTTGCGCTGGGATGAATAAAAGACGGATCTTCAATCCCGGTTTTGTCTGATTTTGCGGTGTTAAATTTTTCCAATAAAACAGAAAATGCGCTGTATGCATCCTGTACCCGAATTATAGTGCAGCTTAAAGGACGATTTACAACAAAGGTTTCATTCAGAATGACAATAGAAGCATTGGTCTGATACAGAAACTGTTCATACCTGGGATTAGCAAGGAACGATAAGGACCCCTGTTCTGCATCCTCAATTTTTGCCAGTTGATTAACTGACACATCCGGATTTCCTTCAACAGTACCTTTTAACAAAAGCGCAATCTGATGTGCAGTTAGTTGCATGCGGTAAATTTAAGTGTTATAATGTAAGGAACAAATTTTGTGCTTACTACCTGACGGTTTCATTGTAAATCAATATGTTTCAGCTCTTTTAAATAACAGAGAATATATTTTTTAATTGTTTTAGCCAAAGCAACTAGGTTTGAATCATCTGATGCAAGAGTAATGTCACGGATGCTGCCATCTTTCATTAATAAATTAATATTACCGTCTACAATACTGTAAGCCATATTTTTTATGGTGTCTGTAAAAACGAAATACGAGGCGTCATCTTCCTCTATATTGTAAATTGACATGCTCTCCTTAACCAGGTCATTTAATTTATAAGCTTCCGGAGGATCATTACTAATTTCTACCTGATATAGGTTGCGTGCAATTAGATGCTTGCAAAGAGTTGAAAGTATTACATCACTATGATCTGCCCAGACTTTAATCGAAGTTAAAATATCATGGTCGTCCAGTTGAGAAAACTTATATAGATTTTGAGGGTCTGTTTTGAATTCTTCTGCGGTTACAGAGTTATTTAAAAAATAAGACAGGCATGGTGTTGCAAACAAGGTAGCTCCGTTTCCGGCAAGTTCTTTTGCACGTTCCAAAATTTTAACCAGCATCTGCTCTGCCGCTATTACTGTTTTATGAAGGTAAACCTGCCAGTACATCAATCTGCGAGCAATTAGAAACTTTTCTAACGAGTAGATTCCTTTTTCTTCAACCACTAACTGCCCGCTGGCAACATCAAGCATTTTAATAATGCGGTCAAAACCTATAACACCTTCAGAAACCCCGGTGAAAAAGCTGTCACGGTTAAGGTAATCTAAACGGTCAATATCAAGCTGGCCGGATATCAGTTGATGTAAAAAATGTTTTGGATAACGCTTATTGAATATTTCAAGTGCCATATCAAGTTTCCCACCAAATTGCAGGTTTAGGCTGTTCATCATCAAGGTTGAAATATGTTCATGCGAAATCCCTTCTACCAGTGTATGTTCAAGGGCGTGCGAAAACGGGCCATGTCCGATATCGTGAAGCAAAATAGCTATAGTAACAGCTTCTTCTTCGTCTTTGCTGATTATATGTCCTTTGCTTCGGATGGCCTCAACTGCCATACCCATCAAATGCATGGCACCCAATGCATGGTGGAAGCGGGTATGCAATGCTCCGGGATAAACCAGGTGGGTTAATCCGAGTTGCTTAATATTTCTCATTCTTTGCATATAAGGATGCTGAATCAGATCAAAGATCAACTCGGATGGAATGGTTATAAAACCATAAACCGGATCATTTATAATTTTTTTCTTATTCAATGCCAAAGGCTAAGGCACAAAAATTGTTAATTTTAACGAGATTAAGATATTTTAAACTCGGAGTGATCAAATTTGGATTTAAATTAAGGTCTTTCAAAAACGTATTTAATATTACTGAAAGAAGAACCATTAAACTTTTTGAAATAAAAATATTCGTAGTAGAAAGCCCCCTCTAGCCTACAAGGGAATGCAAGGATTAGAACGAATAGCGGGATTGTACTAACCGAAATAGGCGGTAATTGCTTTTCTGATAAAAAATATTTTTGAAAACCAATGTTTAAAATTTTAATTAATGGTAAGCATTGTTATTCGACTTTGCCCTGCAAGAAAAAAAGTCATTGCTTCAAAAGGTTTAGTAAGAAAAGATAAGCGATAATAACAGATCTCATTAAAATGGGAAATAAATTTAAACTTTAAAATCCCTTAAACTATGAACAGCACACAGGAAACGAACATATTATGGGCCGATGATGAAATTGACTTGTTAAAGCCTCATATTTTATTTTTAAATGAAAAAGGGTACAAAATAAAAACCGTAACAAACGGCAGTGACGCGTTAGAGTTATTCAAATCTGATCATTTTGATTTGGTGTTTTTAGATGAAAATATGCCCGGACTGACCGGTCTGGAAACTTTGGGCCAGATAAAAAGTATCAACCCTGATGTTCCCATTGTACTTATTACCAAAAATGAAGAGGAATACCTGATGGAAGATGCTATCGGTTTTAAAATAGACGATTACCTCATTAAACCGGTAAATCCAAAACAAATATTATTAACCATCAAAAAATTAATTGACAATAAACGACTTGTAAGCGAAAAAACGTCTATGGCCTATCAGCAGGATTTCCGGACGATGGGAATGACGCTGAATGAAAACCTGAGTTATACCGAATGGGTTGATATTTATAAAAAGCTGATTTTCTGGGAGCTTTCTTTACAGAAGCTTGAGGATGCCAATATGCACGAAATATTGACCATGCAAAAGTCGGAAGCGAATGTTCAATTTTCTAAATTTATTGAAAAGAATTATTTAGGGTGGCTTAAAGATCCGGATACCGGGCCTGTAACTTCAAATCAATTGATGAAAAAGAAAGTCTTTCCAGGTATGGAAAGTAACAAGCCTACTTTTTTTATATTGATAGATAATTTAAGATACGACCAGTGGAAGATTATTAACTCTATTTTAAGTGAGTATTACCGTGTTGATGAAGAGGACTATTATTACAGCATTTTACCTACAGCTACTCAATATGCGAGGAATGCAATATTTGCAGGCCTAATGCCACTTGAGATGGAAAAAAGATTTCCGGGCAAATGGCAGAACGATGAAGACGAGGGCGGAAAAAACCTTCACGAAGAAGATTTTCTCGCCGATCAAATTCAAAGGTTGGTAAGAAAAGATTGTAAATATTCATACCATAAGGTATTAACGTATGATCAGGGTAAAGATATTAACGAAAATATTAATAACCTGATGGGTAATGATTTAAATGTGATTGTTTATAATTTCGTTGATATGTTATCGCACGCCCGGACGGAAATGGCCATGATCCGCGAGTTGGCTAATGATGAAGCAGCTTACCGGTCTTTAACTTTATCATGGTTTGAACATTCTCCTTTGTTGGAGGTGCTCAAAAAGCTATCGCAAAAAAACATTAAATTAATTGTTACTACAGATCACGGGACCATAAGTGTAAAGCATCCGAGTAAAGTTATTGGTGACAGAAACACCAATACCAACTTAAGATATAAGCAAGGAAAGAACCTCAATTTTAATCCAAAAGACGTTTTTCATGTTAAAAATCCGCATGATGCGATGTTACCCAAACTGCATATCAGCTCCAGTTTCATCTTTGCCAAAGAGGATAATTATTTTGTTTACCCTAATAATTACAACCAATTTGTAAATTATTTCAATTCCACTTTTCAGCATGGCGGAATCTCACTGGAAGAAATCATCGTTCCGTTTGTGATGTATAGCCCTAAATAAACCGTCGCATGCATATTTACCCCAATGGATATTAATATAAAAACTCTGTCAGATTTGCCAGGTACAGCGGCAGCCATTTTACAAAAATTTCCAAAAGACAGGGTGTTTATGTTTTTTGCTGAAATGAGTGCAGGTAAAACCACATTTATTAAGGCCATTTGTGCTGAGCTTGGAGTAATGGATCTGGTTTCAAGCCCTACTTATTCTATTGTAAACGAGTATAATTCAGCTAAAGAAATTATTTATCATTTTGATTTTTACCGTATAAAATCTGAATCTGAAGCTTTTGATATTGGGTTTGAAGAATACATTTTTTCAGGAAATTATTGTCTGATTGAATGGCCTGAAAAAATAAAGAATTTATGGCCACCTCATTATTTAAAAATAGAAATTCAGATTGTTTCCGAAGCCGAAAGATTGATTACCGTTACACCTGAATAATTGGGTTAAGCGTTTTTAATTTAAGTAATTTTAAAAAATACATATTTCCTTATGATGAGTGAACTATCTGACATTGCAAAACAGGCTCTTATGCAGCCTCAGGAATCGATGCTGGAAACAATAGTAAAAAAAAATAACCTGTTTATTGGTATTCCAAAAGAAACTTCTTTTCAGGAAAACAGAATTATTCTAACACCTCTTTCGGTAGCTTTGCTCGTTAACAACGGCCATGAAGTTTTAATAGAAAGCGGTGCCGGGCAGGCCGCAAATTTTAGTGATAGAGAATACAGTGATCAGGGCGCAAAGATTATTTATGATGTTAAGGAAGTTTTCAAGGCCGATATTATTATTAAAGTAGCACCGCCAACATTGGATGAAATTGCCTTGATGAAAACAGGGCAGGTGCTGTTTTCAGCCTTGCAAATGTCAAGTATGAAAGTTGAATTTCTTAAGGCACTCATGAAGAAAAAGGTTACCGCTTTATCTTTTGAATACCTGCGTGACGAAGGCAACGTGCTCAGCGTAGTTAGGGCAATGAGCGAAATTGTTGGGGCCACTTCTGTACTTATTGCAGCGGAATATTTGAGCAATGTTTTTGAAGGAAAAGGACTAATGCTTGGAGGCATTACCGGTGTTCCGCCAACCGAAATTGTAATTTTAGGTGCAGGAACCGTTGGCGAGTATGCGGCACGCACGTCGATTGCACTTGGTGCAGAAGTTAAGGTTTTTGACAGTTCTGTATATAAGCTTCGCCGTCTGCAAAACAACATCGGTTCAAGGGTATTTACGTCTGTTATCCAACCTATTGTATTGCAAAAGGCATTGAGAAGCTGTGATGTAGCAATTGGTGCGATCAGAGCGCAGCACGGTTTTAGCCCCTGCATTGTTTCAGAAACTACAGTTAGCAAAATGAAGCCTAATTCAGTTGTTATTGATGTTAGCATTGATCAGGGAGGATGTTTTGAAACCTCGCATGTTACCAACCACACCACACCTACATTTAGAAAATACGACGTTATTCACTATTGTGTACCCAATATTGCTTCAAGAGTTGCACGTACGGCAACTTATGCGTTAACAAATATTTTTACCCCCATACTATTGGACATAGGCGAAAAAGGAGGGATAATGAATGTAATCTGGGAAAATCCAGGCGTTCGGTGTGCAATTTACCTGTATCAGGGGCAGTTAACCAACACTGATTTGGCAGACCGGTTTAATATCCCACATAAAGACCTTGATCTCTTGATTGTTTCTAATAGATAATTTACAAAATTGAACTGTATCATTTACAAGCGAATTACAGCTATTTCGATATTACTTGTTCTATGTTATTGCAGCTATGCGCAGATAGCAAATCCTTATGGACTTAAAATAATTAACGATAGATCTGAATATCTTAAAAGCATTTACTCAGATAGCAATAACAGGTTAGTAGAAATTGTAAAATATGAGCCGGACATAAAGCTCGACATCCGGTATGCTACAACAAATAACTTTACAGGCATTTCAGTATACGAGGAGGCAAGGGCATTTGTCAGGTTGCCAGTTGCTTTGGCTTTAAAGGCCGTACAAAAAGAGCTTAACAAAAAAGGCTTGGGATTAAAGATTTACGATGCTTACAGACCGTATGCCGTTACAATAAAATTTTTTGAGATTTCAAAAGACAAAAACTTTGTTGCCAGCCCCAAAACCGGTTCCAGGCATAACAGGGGATGCGCCGTTGATTTGACACTGGTTAACATCAGAAACGGTAAAGAATTAAAAATGCCCACACCTTTTGATAGTTTTAAACCAGAGGCCCACCCGGATTTTACAAAACTCCCCCAAAAAATAATAGCAAACCGAGCCATTTTAACACGAGTGATGAAAGATAATGGATTTGAAGTCTTGTATAACGAATGGTGGCATTTTGATTTCAAAGATTGGAAAAACTACGACTTAATGGATATTTCTTTTAAACAACTATAACACATGGAATTGCCGGAAGCCACAAAAATTCGTTTAAAAACACAGCATTGTATTCTTACTGATTTGATTTTAAATTTAACAGATGATGAATTAAATTTTGCTGTAATTCCAGGTAAATGGTCGATTAAGCAACAGATTGCTCATTTGTTAAGGTACGAAGAAATGTTCTTTGATCGCCTGCAAATAATTATGTCAACTTTTAACGCGGTGTTCTTTCCTTACGTTTCAGATGAGGATGATAAATTCCAGGAAGTTTGCGACTTGCCTTTAAAACAACTTTTATTGGATTTTGAAAGAAAGCGGGAAACAATAACTTCGTTCTATTTTAATCTGAATTCTGGTGAACTAAGCAGGAAAGGCAGGCATACTCAATTAGGGTATTTTTCCATAGCTCTATGGGCAGAATTTTTTCTGCTACATGAGGCAAATCATCTTTACTCCATATTTAGAATGAGCAATCATTTAAAAAAGGGCAAATTATAAACTCTCAATGGATTGAAATTAACATGCTAATGTTTACCTTTCCTAAAAATGCTTCTCGCAATAATTTAAGTGATTATGATGAAAATAACATATATCTGGGGATTGTTACTACTTCCCATATGTGCAACGGCCCAAAATGAAAATCTAAAATTAAAGACTAATCAGTCCGCAGATAAAATTGAAAATAAAGTAATTGAATGGCGTCGTGATTTTCATGAGCATCCTGAACTTGGCAATAACGAGGTGCGAACAGCAGGAATCATCGCAAAACATCTTCAATCTTTAGGTATTGATGTTAAAACCAATGTTGCCAAAACCGGTGTTGTAGGAATTCTAAAAGGCGCTAAGCCTGGTCCGGTAGTAGCTCTACGAGCTGACATGGATGGTTTACCCGTGAAGGAACGGGTAGATATACCGTTTGCTTCTAAAGTTTTAGCAAAGTTTAATGGCCAGGAAGTAAGTGTGATGCATGCTTGCGGACACGACTCCCATATGGCAATTTTAATGGGCGTAGCCGAAGTTCTGGCATCCCATAAAAATGAACTGAATGGTACTGTAAAATTTATTTTCCAGCCGGCAGAAGAAGGGCCACCATTTGGTGAAAAAGGCGGAGCCGAGCTTATGGTTAAAGAAGGGGTTTTGTCAAATCCAAAGGTTGATGTCATTTTTGGTCTTCATATTGATGCTCAAACTGAAGTAGGAAAGATAACTTATCGCCCGGGCGGAACCATGGCAAGCGTTAACGACATGCAAATTATTGTAAAAGGACAGCAGGCGCACGGAGCGTCACCGTGGTCATCAATAGACCCAATTGTTGTAGCCGCTCAAATTATTAACAACCTTCAGACCATTGTTAGCCGAAATTTAAATATAACCGAAAACGCTGGAATCGTTACTGTTGGTTCAATCCATGGCGGCAACCGTTCTAATATTATTCCGGAACAGGTAGAGATGATGGGAACCTTAAGAGCTTTAAGTACAGATGATGAGAAGATGATTATAGAAAGGGTAAAACAAGTTGCTACAAAGACTGCTGAAAGTGCAGGTGCAACAGCAGAAGTGAAAATTCCATTTAGTGTGCATTATCCGGTAACTTTTAATGATGTAGCTTTAACTTCCCGAATGCTTCCCTCCCTTCAAAAAACTGCCGGTTCAACAAATGTAGTTTTAGTGCCTGCTGATACAGGTGCTGAAGATTTTTCATTTTACCAGGAAAAAGTTCCGGGTTTATTTATCTTTTTGGGAGGAATGCCAAAGGGAAAAGACCCGAAAAAAACAGCATCACACCATACCCCTGATTTTTTTATAGATGAGAGCGGATTTAAACTTGGGGTAAAAGCTTTAACAAATCTAACCCTTGATTATATGGAAATGAATAAAAAGTAACTGTTTCAGCTAACGATATTAAAAGGGAGTATCGTTAGCTGAAACAGTTGCGTCATATGTCATAGGTTGTTCTTCCTGCTTATTTGTACCGTGATTATTTAGTCCTTGTCCGTTCTCAAAATCACTTTTACGCCCTAACATTGTAAAATTTTCTGCGACAATTTCTGTAGTGTATTTTTTATTACCTTCCTTATCTTCAAAACAACGGGTTCGCAACTTGCCTTCAATATAGACTAACTTACCTTTTTGCAGGTATTTTGAAGCCACATCTGCCAGACCACGCCACATAACAATATTGTGCCACTCGGTTTGTTCTATTTTACGCCCATCTTTGTTGTACGTTTCGGATGTTGCTAATGGGAAACTGGCAACGCTGACACCACCCTCCAGATGTCTAACTTCTGGATCCTTGCCCAGATGCCCTACTAAAATTACTTTGTTAATTCCTGACATGTTTAAATAAATAAGATGACTTCAATTTAAAAAAACTTTTTGAGGAACTCAAATATTAGTTTCGGTTTAGCAAGTTTTTGAAAATCTGTGCTATTGGCGTAAAAAAATCCTTGTGATAAAGCGTTTATATCTGAAAAGTTCTTTATTGAGATAAAACGTGCGAAAAGTGTTTGGTGGCTTAGCAAATGTTTTATTGTTGCAGAAACATTGATTATCCTAGAATCAGCTCCAAACAGATCTATAAAATCAGGATTTTGCAAAAGTTTTTCCGGGTCGATCGGGTTTTCAGTTTCAACTAAAGGCAATTGATATAAGTTATGCCAGATATCTTTATTTTGCCGTTTTTGCATTAAAAGTTCTTCGTTTTTAACCGCTACCACAAAGTTAAAATACCGCTTGCTTATCTTTTTTATTTTAATTTTAACAGGGAGTCTATCAACATCATTCTTTAATAAAGCAGCGCAAAAAAGGTTTAATGGGCAAATACTACATAATGGTTTAATTGGTTTACATTGTAATGAGCCGAACTCCATAATCGCCTGGTTGTAAATCCCGGCGTGCCTTTTATCCATTACAGTATTGGCCAGCGCTGTAAAAATCTTTTTACCTTCAGCAGAATTTATTGGGGTATCAATTCCATAAAATCTGCTTAATAACCTAAAAACGTTTCCATCAAGAACGGCTTTTGCTTCGTTGGCTGAAAAGGAAGATATTGCAGCGGCGGTATATTCGCCAATTCCTTTTAATTTTAAAAGCTCATCGTAATTTTTTGGAAAGTACCCACCATGCTCTTCTAAAACCATTCTGGCTGTATGCAGCATATTACGCCCCCGGGAATAGTATCCTAATCCTTGCCAAAGATGCAGAATCTCATCTTCAGATGCGGCGGCAAAGTCTGCAACGGTAGGGTATTTTTCAGCAAACCGGTTAAAGTAAGGCGTACCCTGATCAACCCGCGTTTGTTGCATGATTATTTCAGAAAGCCATATTATGTACGGATCTTTTGTTTCTCTCCAGGGTAAGCTGCGTTTGTTAATATTGTACCAGGCAATTATTTCATTCGCAAAATCCATTTTATTTATAGTCCAAACAAGGTTTTCAAAAGTACAGACTCTTTGTTTTATTTACCGGGTCATTAAAAAAATCCCTAATTTATTTTCCTAATCCAATTTATTCCAATACTTTTGCAACCCCAAAACAGTTAAGTATTTACGATAAATTATAGAATAAAACAGACATGACGAAAGCAGAAATTATTGCGGAAATCTCTACAAAAACAGGTATTGAGAAAGTAGATGTTCAGGAGGCGGTGGAAGCTTTTTTTAAGGTGGTTAAAAATTCAATGGTAAGCGGTGAGAATGTATATGTTAGAGGATTTGGAAGTTTTGTAGTAAAGAAAAGAGCAAAGAAAACAGCACGTAACATTTCTAAGAATACGGCAATCATTATACCTGAGCATTTTGTACCCAGCTTTAAACCAGCCAAGGTTTTTGTTGAAAAAGTTAAATCAGGTAATAAAGCATAATTTATACCATAAAGCATAATGTTAAAAAAGCAGCAATTTTTAGTTATAAGTATAGTAGCAATACTGATGGCCATTTTGCTTTCTTTAAATATTAAAGGTTTAGTTAAGCCAAGCGAAGAAAAAGGAGCTATAAATGAGCAGCCTGACGTTGCTAAAACTGCAACATATTCAATTGAACAGGCTTCTGTAGATGGTAAAATTGACTTAAATGCCAATCTCACTCAACAGATTAAAGATCTTGAAATTTCTTTACAGCAAGCATCTGGCACTGAAAAGCTTGCCGTCCAAAAACAACTAGCGCAAAGTTGGGATGATGTTAATAAACCTGCACCTGCTTCTTTTTATTATGAAATAATCGCTCAAAAAGAAAACAATTTTAATAACTGGCTAAAAACTGCCGATCGCTTTTCAGAAGCGTATCATAATACGCAGGATTCAGTAGTGAAACCTTTTTTAGTACAAAAAGCCGGTGCAGCTTACCAAAAAGCTATTGAATTTAATAAAAACAGTTTGGACGCAAGGACAGGCCTCGGAGTTGCTTATGTGAATGGTTCAGGTAGCCCGATGCAAGGAATACAACTTTTGCTTGGCGTAGTAAAAGAAGATCCTGAAAATATTAATGCGAATTTAAATTTGGGCTTATTTTCTATGAAATCCGGCCAGTATGATAAGGCTATAGCCCGATTTAGAACGGTAGTTGCCCAAAATAACGATCCGGAAGCTTGGTTTTATCTCGCATCCAGTTATGAAAACCTGGGCAAGATTGATGATGCCATCGCCTCGTACATAAAAACAAAAGAGCTAGCGGCCGATCCAAGTTTAGGTCAGTTTGTAGACCGTAAAATCAAAGAATTGAAGAAGTAATATTATATAAAATCTAAAAATTTAAAATTATGCCAAGCGGTAAAAAAAGAAAGAGACATAAAATGGCTACTCATAAACGTAAAAAGCGGTTAAGAAAAAATAGGCATAAGAAAAAATAACTGTGCTTTGCTTAATAGTATAAGTAAGTACTTATACCTAGCGAACTTTAAGTTTTGTTAAACCTCCCGTATAACGCGATGGAGGTTTACTTCTTTTTTATGAAGTATCTTATTCACAATTTTTTAACATATGACAGCCTAGCTGTCATTATAAACAGTAGCTATTGGTTAAAGAACTAATAATCAATTCTAGCCCTAACGGGGTTACTATTGCTTTACTGCAAGACAAGCAACTCGTAGAATTAAACAAAGAGCAGATCAACAACAATTATGCAGTTGGGGACATATATCTGGGCAAAATTAAAAAGATTATGCCCGGCCTTAATGCCGCATTTGTGGATGTTGGTTACGAAAAAGATGCTTTTCTTCATTACCTGGATCTGGGTCCACAGGTGCAGTCTTTATTAAAACTGACCAAGATTATAAAGAATGGCCATTATAAAGATAAGCTCCTAACTAGTTTTAAGCAGGAAGTAGATATCAATAAATCAGGTAAGATTTCAGAGATCCTTACCCGCAACATGGTTTTACCTGTACAAATTGCAAAGGAACCTATTTCAACTAAAGGGCCACGATTAAGTTCAGATATATCTATTGCTGGCCGTTTTGTTGTGCTCGTTCCTTTTTCCGAGGTTATTTCAATCTCTAAAAAGATAAAAAGTAATACTGAGCGCAGCCGCCTAAAGAAAATTGTTGAAAGTATTAAACCTAAAAACTTCGGTGTCATTATCCGTACCGTGTCCGAAGGCAAGGGGGTAGCAGAACTTCAAAAAGACTTATTGGATTTGGTTGATAAATGGGAAAGCTTTACCAGAAAGTTGCCATCAACAGAGCCATCAAAAAAAATTCTTGGCGAAATGGGCCGTGCCTCAACTATTCTCCGCGATATTTTGAGCACAGATTTTACGAATATTCATATTTCTGATCCGGCGATGTATGAAGAAGTTAGATCATACGTGCATGAAATTTCCCCGGAGATGGATAAAATTGTTAAACAGTACAAAAGCAGGGAGCCTATATTTGAATATTTTGGTGTTGAAAAACAGATTAAAGCGGCATTTGGGAAAACAGTTAATCTGCCCGGTGGAGCTTATCTGGTTATTGAGCATACAGAAGCACTACATGTTATTGATGTAAACAGTGGAAATCGCACTGCTAATCCAGAAAACCAGGAACAAAATGCATTGATGGTTAATATGGAAGCTGCCAAAGAAATTGCAAGGCAATTGAGATTACGCGATATGGGAGGCATTGTTGTCATCGACTTTATTGACATGCACAAACCTCAAAACAGAAAAGAGCTATTTGACTATCTCAGAGATCAAATGCTTTTGGACCGTGCTAAACATACTATTTTACCTCCAAGTAAGTTTGGCTTGGTGCAAATAACCCGCCAGCGTGTGAGGCCTGAAATGAACATCGTTACCAATGAAAAATGCCCCGCTTGTGATGGCACCGGTGAAATAAAGGCAAGTATTATTTTGATGGATGATATTGAGAATAATCTTAACTACATCCTAAACGAACAGAATGAAAAAGGCATTACCTTATATGTTCATCCATACATTGAGGCTTACATTAAAAAAGGCCTTCTTTCTTGTCAGTGGAAATGGCTTTTTAAATATAATAAATGGGTTAAAGTAACCGCGGTAGCTTCTTATTATTTAACGGAATTTCATTTTTTAAATTCTAAGGAAGAAGAGATAAAGCTTTAATATAATCATTCCCATATCCTTTCTATGGCTAAAACCCGTTCCGCATATTTTTGTCAGAGTTGTGGTTTTGAATCCGCGAAATGGCTGGGCAAGTGTCCATCTTGCCAGCAATGGAATACGCTTGTTGAAGAAGTAATTGAAAAGGCAAATATTGCTGTGCCTAACTGGAAAGCAACTTCATCAACTACCCAGAGATCAAATAAACCATCGGCAATCCGGGATATCCTTTTTACGCAAGAAAACAGGTTGATAACTCCCGACAAAGAGTTTAACCGGGTTTTGGGCGGCGGTATTGTAGGTGGATCAATCATACTCATAGGCGGCGAACCCGGCATTGGTAAATCTACCTTAATGCTGCAACTGGCCTTAAACCTTCCTGGGTTAAAAGTGCTATACGTATCTGGCGAGGAAAGCGAGCAGCAGATAAAAATGCGTGCAGAAAGACTTGGTAACAATCCTGCCAGTGAATGTTTTATTCTTACAGAAACTTCAACCCAAAATATTTTTAAGCAGGTTGAAATTTTGCATCCTGATATTTTAGTTATTGATTCTATTCAGACCCTTTACTCAGCACATATAGAATCAACTCCAGGTAGCGTTTCCCAAGTTAGAGAATGTACCGCGGAACTACTCCGCTTCGCAAAGGAAAGTGGCACACCCGTATTTTTAATTGGCCACATCACCAAAGATGGTATGATTGCAGGGCCTAAAATACTGGAGCACATGGTTGATACCGTTTTGCAATTTGAAGGGGATCGTCATCACGTTTACCGGATTTTAAGAGCCGTAAAGAACCGTTTCGGTTCTGCCTCAGAACTTGGCATTTACGAGATGCAGGGATGTGGCTTACGCGAAGTCTCTAATCCCTCAGAAATTTTGCTTTCGCAAAGAGACGAACCCTTAAGCGGGATTACTATTTCGGCGATGTTGGAAGGATTAAGACCAATGTTGATTGAAATTCAAGCATTAGTAAGTGTTTCGGCTTACGGTACACCTCAGCGTTCGGCCACAGGATTTGATACCAAGCGTATGAATATGCTTCTGGCCGTGCTCGAAAAGCGGTGTGGTTTCCGGCTCAGCACGCAGGATGTATTTTTAAATATCGCAGGCGGTTTAAGGGTTGAAGATCCGGCAATTGATCTGGCCGTAATTGTTTCCATTATTTCATCGCATGAAAATATGCCGGTTGGTTTAAAGGTTTGCTTTGCTGCCGAAGTCGGCTTATCAGGTGAGATAAGAGCTGTTAACCGGGTGGAACAACGAATTGCAGAAGCAGAAAAACTGGGCTTTGAGCAAATTTTTATTTCGCGGTACAATCAAAAAGGACTGGATTTATCCCGGTATAAAATTGAAATTAAAACGGTGACAAAAGTTGAAGAGGTTTTTAATGCTTTATTTGGCTAAGCTCTGGTCTGACTTTATACAAGAACTTATAATTTTTAAAACACCCTAAATTTGGCCCTGTAGAGCTTGTCTGCGTTAAATAAACCGGATTGAAGCGTAAAGCTTTTCTGATCCTTTTATCTGGAAACTTGCAGCTTAAAGCCGGGCTCTCAACAAAACATTGCCACAACCATTGCTTTAATAATAGGTGCAAATAACTTGCCGCGGGCTACTCAAAAATCAAGAAATTGGAGTTACAGGGTTTGTTCTATTTGTGTTAACAAAACACTTTGTAATTCTTTTTTTTGCAAGATATAATTAGATTTGTCTCCCTGTCGCCTGCCGACAGATTTTACATACAGAGTAAACGATGAGTTCAGTTGAAATAACGAAAGAAACTTTTCTTCAGTGGTATGAATCCATGCTGCTAATGCGCAAGTTTGAAGAGAAAGCCGGCCAATTATACGGTCAGCAAAAGATTAGGGGGTTTTGCCATTTATATATCGGACAGGAGGCTGTTATGGCAGGTGCCATTTCTGTACTCCGCCATGAAGATTCAATGATTACTGCTTACCGCGATCATGCTCATGCGCTTGCAAAAGGGATGAGCCCGAAAGAAGTAATGGCCGAATTATATGGAAAAGCTACGGGATGTTCAAAAGGGAAAGGTGGTTCTATGCACATGTTTAGCAAAGAACAAAATTTTTATGGTGGCCATGGCATAGTTGGTGGCCAAATCCCATTGGGAGCGGGAATTGCCTATGCTGAAAAATACAACGGTACAGATAACGTTTGCGTGTGTTACATGGGGGATGGTGCCGTTCGGCAGGGTGCTCTTAACGAAACCTTTAATATGGCTATGTTATGGAAAATTCCGGTCGTATTTGTTTGTGAAAATAACGGCTACGCCATGGGTACTTCGGTAGCCCGGACTACCAACATGGTTGATATTTATAAAATAGGGTTGGGATTTGATATGCCTTGTGCTCCAGTTGATGGGATGGATCCCGTAGCGGTTCACAACGCAATGGATGAAGCTGTAAGTCGTGCAAGAAGAGGGGAAGGCCCTACATTTCTGGAAATGCGTACCTACCGGTTCAAAGGCCACTCAATGTCTGATCCTGCTAAATACCGTACAAAGGAAGAAGTAGAAGGATTCAAAGCCAAAGATCCGGTTGAAGAAGTAAAAAAAGCAATTCTCGAGAAACAGTACGCAGATGAAGCCTGGTTTGAAGAGATCAGCTTAAAAATAAAGACACTGGTTGACGAATCTGTGCAGTTTGCAGAAGATTCGCCATGGCCGGATCCATCTGAATTATATAACGATGTTTATATTCAGGAAGATTACCCTTACATCCGCGATTAAAAACCTTAATATCAAAGACTAATTTTAAAAACATGGCTGAAGTAGTGCGCATGCCCAAAATGAGTGATACCATGACAGATGGTGTTATCGCTAAATGGCATAAAAAAGTTGGTGATAAAGTTAGTTCAGGTGAGCTGGTTGCTGAAATAGAAACAGACAAGGCTACTATGGATTTTGAGTCTTTTCAGGAAGGAACTTTGTTATATATTGGGGTTGAAGAAGGTAAAGCCGCGGCGGTTGACGCGGTTATCGCGATTATTGGCGCAGAGGGGGAAGACTATAAAACAGCTTTAAACGAAGCTGGAAATGTGGATAACAAGACTGAATCTTCTCCTACAGAAAACAGCAATGTTGTAAATGATAAAGCTGCAACTACCACAGTTGAAAAGCCAGAAACTGTTGTTCCGGCAGATCAGAAAGTGGAAAAGATTGAACAGGAAACTGTAGCAGTGGATCCGGAATCAATAGGTGCTACTGTAATCAGGATGCCTTTGTTAAGCGATACCATGACCGAAGGTGTGATCGCCGAATGGCATAAAAAAGTAGGCGATACAGTGAAAAGTGATGATGCTTTAGCGGATGTGGAAACTGACAAAGCGACCATGGAAGTAACCGGGTATGCCGACGGCACTTTATTATATATCGGTGTTGAAAAAGGCCAGGCTGCAAAAGTTAACGATATTATAGCGATTGTAGGCAAAGAAGGAACCGATATTACGCCTTTATTAAAGCAAGAAAAACCTTCATCAGCGGACGCTAAACCTGCTGAACAAAAAGAAACAGTTAAAGATGTGCCCCCACCAGTTGCAGAGGTTGCTGAACAAAAAGAGGAAGTTCAATCAGACACTGATTCAAGGGTGAAAGCCTCGCCTCTCGCAAGAAAGATTGCAAAGGATAAGGGAATAGATATTAGCCAGGTAAAAGGAAGCGCAGAGGGTGGCAGAATTGTTAAAAAAGATGTTGAAAGCTTTACACCTTCTTCTAAAATAATTGATAAACCTGCCGAAGTTCCGGTGTCTGCCGAAAAACCAGAAGTTACTTCTCAAACTATTCCGCAATTTATCGGTGAAGAAAAATTTACTGAAAAGGCAGTTTCGCAAATGCGTAAAGTAATCGCCAAACGCTTATCAGAAAGTTTATTTACTGCGCCTCATTTTTATCTTACAATGGCCATTGATATGGATGGTGCGATGGAAGCTAGAGTAAAAATGAATGAGTTTGCAAAAGTTAAAATTTCATTTAATGATATTGTTTTAAAAGCCGTTGCCATCGCTTTGAAGCAACATCCCAATGTTAATTCCTCCTGGTTGGGTGATAAAATTCGCTATAATGAACATGTAAATATTGGTGTAGCAGTTGCGGTTGAAGATGGATTGCTGGTGCCTGTAATTCGATTTGCGGATGGAAAATCACTTTCTCATATCTCGGCCGAGGTAAAGGATTTTGCACAGAAAGCAAAAACTAAAAAGTTGCAGCCTTCGGATTGGGAAGGTTCAACATTTACAATATCTAACCTGGGAATGTTTGGTATTGATGAGTTTACTGCAATAATTAACACACCTGATGCGTGCATTTTAGCTGTTGGTGGAATCCAGCAAGTGCCAGTTGTCAAAAACGGGGCTGTTGTTCCGGGTAACGTTATGAAAGTCACCTTAAGTTGTGACCACCGGGTTGTTGACGGAGCTACCGGATCAGCTTTTCTGCAAACATTAAAAATGTTATTGGAAGAGCCTGTTAGGTTACTTGTTTAAGGTTAACAAAATAATATCTTTTGCAAAGCTGGTAACTAAAATTATCTCTATAGTAATCACAAAAAAAACGCCGGATATTCCAGCGTTTTTTTTGTTAAAAATTTTAACTATTATTTTTTGGTCATATTGTAAACAATGTAACCTGTACCGCCATTATATTCAACAGGCGCTTTTAAAACAAGGTTTTCGCCATCGGCATTTCCAACCATTAATTTATAACCGGATTCTACAGCCTTGGGTTTTTCATTATCCATCAGTTTTTTGAACGAAAATTCAGGCGTACCGGCATTGTCTGACATGGACCAAAAGATAGATTGAACGGTGCCATTGGTTAAGGCGTAAATACCCTTACCGCTATTGGTTAACGTCCAGGTGCTTCCCTGAAACACACTTGCAGGTCCCTGATCAAACACCGATTGCACCGCATTTTCAGGTATACCTTCGTAAGTAATGGAATTTACCAACCACGTTCCCGTAATCTTACCCCGGCCTAACTTATTGGTATCTGACGTTTTCCGGGTAGTTGAGCAAGCTGTTATTACGGCCATTGCTACAAATAAAAGAGCTATTGAATAAATTATTTTTTTCATGATCTTAGTTTATAATTTTCAATATTACATTAATCCTGCCAGATAGGATAAAATTATAATCTCATCATCAAGTTGATCCGTTACAAATTATCCAGTTTAAAATATCCTAAATTAACTTTATCTACATCATTTGAAACATTGGGAGTTACACTTATTATAAAATTTTCTTTAATTTTTATGGGAAGAATGTCTTCAATTTGAAAAATATCATCTACATCTATTCCGTATTTATCATCAATGTGCGACTTGGCGCTGTTAAAACTTGTATGTTTAAAGAATGCAGAAAGTTTAGATTGTAAAATAGCCTCTGCTTTGTTATTCCCTGCCATTAGCATCTTATAATGGAATTCTTCAAATTCGTTTTCCTTATAACCACCAAGGTTTATAAAGAATAATTTTTGTTGAGAAATACCAGCAGTATTGATTTCTTTTTCCTTTAAGTAAACTTTCACCTTAAAGTTATTTACCTGAGTTACTTCACGCCATGCATCAATGTGAATGGTTCCATTCTCATTGGCTTCAGGCCAGAATTTAACAATCTCAGGTACAGTATCAGCAATATCAGATGCGATAGTAAAATAAACATCGTGCTGTTCTGTATTTCTACCGGGTGGGTTACATCCTAGAAGCATCATTATTAATTTCAATTCAGCCATTTTAAAAATTTATAATAAAATTAAATCACAAGGTATATGTACCAACCGCCCCGGGTTTTAAAACACTTTTATAAGTTTTATTTTTATAACGGATCAAAAAGTTTTGCGCTGCCTTACCCTCGTTTAAAACAATTATAATCGGTTTTTTATCCGTGCTTAAAAAAGCTACATTCGGCAAATTCAGGGGAATTGTGGAATGTATTCTAACGGAACCCGGACGCACAAATTTAGAAGCATGCGCAATAATGTAATAAGCCGGATTTTGGATAACCTGATTGCCATCAATAGTTACAGCACCCAGGCATTGTGTACACCCGCCTTCCGTGTGGGGATTTTGTAATGGGTCGGATGCCAGGTTCCATTCCAGTACAGTCCGGCTCCAATTACGAGGTGCTCCAATAATTAGGTTTTTAACATGCCAGGACAGATCTTCCGCAAAATTTCCCGGGGCGCTTATCCACTGTTCTGTAAAATATAGGTTTTTATCTGGATGCGCAAGATGAACTCTGGTTAAACTATCAATATGACCGCCGTATAAATGAAAAGCTGAACCGTCTACATATTTTTTTGCTTCCGGGTCATTTAAAATACTAATTGCGTAATCCGGTCTATCGGCATTATGATCGTAAAGGATAATCTTAGTTTTTAAATCAGCTTTCCGAAAAGCTGGACCCAGGCTTTGCTTTATAAACTGCGCCTGTTCTGCCGCCAGCATGAACAAGCTGGGATTATTACCCGGATGCAACGGCTCATTCTGTATCGTTATTGCGTCTATCCTGACTCCCTCTTTTTTCATCTCTTCGATATACCTGATAAAATACTTTGCGTAAGCGCTATAATATTCCAATAACAAGCTACCACCTTTTGAATTTTTATTTGTTTTCATCCAAACCGGAGGCGACCAGGGTGAACTTAGAATTAGGATGTCAGGATTAATAGCCAATATCTCTTTAAGTAGCGGAATAAGATTCCGACGGTCCGGATCTAGACTAAATTTCAACATAGCTGTATCAGTCTCACCTTCAGGGAGATCATTGTATGTAAAAACGTGGTCATCAAGATCAGACGAACCAATGCTTAACCTTAAGTAACTAATTCCTATGTTATTACTATTTGTACAAAATAAATTTTTTAATAATTTATTCCTGCTAAGACTATCCATGCGGTTTATAACCAGCGCACTACCACCGGTTAAAGTAAACCCGAAGCCATCTATAGTTTGAAAAGTTTCATCCGAATTTATAGTTATCGCAGGCAGTAGGTTATTGTATTTTACTGATTTAAAATCTTTAGTTTGCTTTTGAAATAAGAAAGATTGATCCGGGTTGGTCAACCAAAAATTTTTTTCAGCAGTTTTTTTAAACAGGTTACAACTGATAGTTGAACTGATCATTGTAAAATACAGGAAGTGTTTAATGATTCTTTTAAGCGTCATAAAAATTAAATTGTGAAAGTTGTTCAAACATTTATTGTCAAAAAGACTTTCTTTATAAAAAATTTAAAATGATGAAATATTTATTGTTTGCAGTACTACCGATTATGATGTTTACTTCAGCAACATCTGTTGAAATTAAAACGATTTATGATTTTAAAATTAAATCAATTGATGGAGAAATGATTAACTTTTCTAAGTTTAAGGGCAAAAAAATCCTGATTGTAAACACAGCGTCCAAATGCGGTTTTACTCCACAGTATAAAGCACTTGAAGAACTGCAATTAAAATTTAAGGATCAACTGATTGTTATAGGTTTTCCGTCTGATAATTTTGGAGGCCAGGAATTTAAATTGGATAGTGATATCAAGTCTTTCTGTCAAAAAAATTATGGTGTTACTTTTCCATTGACAACACGTGTTGATGTTAAAGGAGAAAACATTAACCCAGTTTTTAAATATCTTTGCAATAAAACCGAAAATGGAGTGTTAAATGCAAAAATAGGTTGGAATTTTAATAAGTTTCTTATTGATGAAAGCGGTAGATTGGTTGCTCATTTTGACAGTAAAATCGAACCCGATAGTCCAGAAGTTTTAAAATATCTCACAATAAAACAATAGCCATTTATTAATTTATTTTAAGTGCCATGCGGGCTTATACAACGTTCGTACTTTTAGGACCAGAATTTTAAGTTATAAAAAAAGCATCCGATCGGATGCTTTTTTTATGTGAAAATTTATCACAGTTTACCGTAGTGCAATTGCACCACGACCCATAGTATATCCGTCTGCATATAATACTACTGTGTAAGTTCCTTTTTGGAAAGCCGCCGGATTTGTCCAATCAATTGAATAAACCTTTCCATCATTTGAAAATTCAACAGCCGTTTTGTATGTATATTGAAGTTCTTCATCATCAGCCATAAACATAGAACCATTATCAGCAATTAATAAATTTCCGTCGGGATCTATAATTCTGATATAAATATCGTGCATGCCTTTTTCAGCAATTGAGTTGTTTACGATGGAAAAATTAACCCTAAGTTTTTTAGTCGTGCTTGCCTTGGTTACGTCAGTTTCTTTACCATTATTTCTTACGCGTAAAGGAATGATAGAAATGTTACCGGTTTTTATAGATGCTGCTGCTTTAACTTTGGTATTAAGCTCTTCATTTACTTTTTCAAGATCATTTGCTTTTATTAATACTGAATCAACAGTTGACCGCAAGGTATTACGTTCTGTGGTTAACACCGCGTTTTGTTGTTTCAGTTCAGAAATATCCGCGGTATACTTTGTTACAAAATAACGCAACTGCTTTATATCTTCCTGTGCTTTTGCTAACTGTCCTTGATTTAAGGTACCTTTTTTAAGCGCCCCACGTAATTCAGAGATTTTAGCCCTGGCTAAATCCTGCTCTTTTTGCATTTCCTCAGATAATTTAATATTGGTACTGTTTGAGTTATCAAGTTCAGCCTCAATTTTATCAATTTCAGTTTGCATCCTTGATTTTTCATCACTGATTGTCACAATACGCTCATTTGATTTTTTTTCTTTAAAAAAAAGATATGCGTTTGTTCCAAGAAGAGCTAAAATTACAGCAACTAAAAAGTAAATTTTATTCGAATTTCTACTTGGTTGCGGTTCAGAATTCTCGTTTTCCATTTTTATTTAATCTAAGTGTTTTTGAGTTGTTAAGGCAAATAAAGTTTTTTTAGGAAATATGCACCTCAGTAAAGATATTGATTTCCATCATACAATAACAGAACTTAACTTTAAGTTATAACTTTTATAAACCCTAAATATTGCCGTAAAAACGGCACCTTCACAAGTTTACTGTTTTTATTAAAATAAATATAGTTTTTGTTAGCTTCAGGGTTAACAAGAGGTTTAAAACACATCTATTATTTATGAACAATAAACAAGTTTTTATAGTAGAAATGAGTGAAGCTAATATTAAGTAAGTGCGTCGTTTAATTATTTATTAAACACTCAAATAGAAATATAACTTTGCATTTTTAGTCTACACTATGTTGAAACCTTCCTTTATCTTATTTATATTAATGTCAATCTCCATTATATCAGTGGCTCAGATTCCGTCATCTCCCAAAAGAGAATTCCGCGGTGCCTGGCTTGCTACGGTTGTAAATATTGACTGGCCTTCAAGACCCGGGCTTTCATCAGCAACTCAAAAACAACAATTAATTGATATTCTTGACGATCATCAGGGTAGCGGCATCAATGCGATCATGCTACAGGTAAGACCCTCAACAGATGCATTTTATGGAAAAGGCCGGGAGTTATGGAGCCGTTTTTTAACAGGAAAACAAGGTTTAGCTCCTTCTCCTTATTATGATCCCCTTGACTTTGCTATTGTTGAAGCGCATAAACGGGGAATGGAATTACATGCCTGGTTTAATCCTTATAGAGCGACTTTTGATCTGGTAGAATCAAACACAGATGCCAGCCATATAACCAGAACCAATCCGGATTGGTTTTTCAAATACGAGGGTAAAATGCTTTTTAATCCGGGGATACCGGAAGTTAGAGAATATATTGTCAGTGTTATTATGAACGTGGTTAGAAATTATGATATCGACGGTGTTCACTTTGATGATTATTTTTATCCTTATCCGGATAGTGAAAACCGGCCATTACCTGATGATCAAGCTTTTATTCGCTATGGCTCAAAGTTTACAAACATTGCAGATTGGCGAAGAAATAATGTGGATACGCTCATTCAAACTTTGAGTGATAGTATTCACCAGGAGAAGAAATATGTAAAATTCGGGATCAGTCCTTTTGGGATATGGAAAAATAAGTCTCAAGATCCCGAGGGCTCAGAAAGTTCAGGGTTTGACGGATATGGAAAGCTATATGCTGATGCCCGCAAATGGACACAATCAGGGTGGGTTGATTACATTAACCCGCAATTATATTTTCCGCTATTTTATGCTGTGGCACCATATGAAAAACTATTAGATTGGTGGAGCTACAATACTTACGGGAAACATTTATATATCGGGCAGGGCGCTTACCGGGCAAATGAAAACAGGGAAGGTTGGCGTAATCGCCAACAAATACCTGATCAGATCCGCTACCTACGTAATAATACCCGGGTGCAGGGAAGTGTATTTTTTAGTTCAAAATCTTTAACAAAAAATTTGGCCGGAATAAATGATTCTTTAAGAAACGATTTTTACCGGTATCCGGCATTGCAGCCGGTTATGCTTTGGCTGGATGATATTGATCCCAATCCACCAGGGGATGTTTCCGTTTCTGTTTTAAATAATTACGTTAACATCCAATGGAAAGCTCCGGCCCCAGCATCAGATGGTCAAAGTGCTTATGGATACGTCGTTTATCGGTTTAATGATGGGGAGGAAATCAATATAAATCAACCAAAAAATATTTTAAAAGTTTCCTTTGATGCTAGTCAGACAAGTTATTCTGATCATTCAGTTTTAAAAGATACCAGATATACTTATGTAATTACAGCAATTGATAGAATGAAAAATGAGAGCCTTGATACAGGTAAAATTAGTATAAGCACAAATCAATTTGTTAACAGGGCTTTAACACCTGCTACGGGTAAATAATTTTTTTGTCTTTTTGGGATAAGGTTAAGCTCTATCAGCCAGTTTGTATAAATATTGATTGGAGAATCCTTATTCCATAAATTAAATTCGCAAAATTAGTTACACTTTTTCAGGTTTTAAGACAGTTGGATAAAGATAATTCAGCAAAAAAGTAAGATTAATTTGCATTGCAAATCAAATTTAAATCAGAAGATAACTCCATCAAAATTAGCCAGGTCGTTTGAAAATTTAAACTGCTTGATTAATTTTTATCCGCATGATAGATATGGAATTTAAAAAAATGTTTTACTAATCCAGTTAGAACGTATTTTAAAAAAGCGGGTATAATCCCTAACTTCAATACGACTCATTCCGATACCACTCTCCACACCATAAATTATCAGGACATTTTTGCTTTTTCTAAAATTTAAAAAAATTAAATCCCCATTTATGATGAAAAAAAATCATATTGCACAAAGCCCCAAACACAAAAGCCGCTGATTTGCATCAGCGGCTTTTGTGTTTGAGTTAGACTAAATTATAGCCGCTACTGGAGAAACTACGATCTCAATTAAATTAAATTTTAAATGTTGTTCAATTACAAATTCTATTTTGTTGCAAATCTCGTACTCTTCTAAAGCCTTAAATTTTTCCAGATCATTTTTAATATCTTCTAAATTCATGTCGGACATCATATTTAAAAAATCCTCTTTAGAAAACAACCTGTATGCTGTAGTTGCCTGATTGGAAAAGGAAAGGATAGAATGCTGTATTTTCCTGTCGGTATCGATGGGATTATTAAGAGACATATGGGATATCGTTAAATGATTGTACATAATTTACGATTTTGGCACGTATTAGTTTCAAAAATACCAAGTATTTTCACTGTTATGTAGGGGTATTTATATTCAAACAACAATTCTATGATTTTGTGAGATTTCGTCAAAAATAAATCCTGTATAGTAAGCAAAACTGTACGGAAATACAGACAAAAAAATCCGTACTGGGTTTAAGCCTAAATTATTTATTTACTATTTTCTGGAAGTAAAACCAGGCGAATGATATTATTCCCGCTTAGATAAGTGTTTGCCGCAGATTTAAGTTTAGCGGAGTTAATCGTTTTTAAGGAATCAAGATAGCCTAGTATTTGTTTCAAATCGTCATCATTCTGAATTTTACCAGTTAGGTACCCAAGCCAAAAGCCATTTTCCTTTAACTGGGTTTCAGTACTCCGGCGCTCTTCAGCTATAAATTTTTCGATGTCAACCGTTTGGGCACCGTTTAATTTTAATTTACTGACTTCATCCAATGTTGAAGCAATAAGTTTCTCAACATTTTCGGGGGCACACCCAAAAGACACGGTCATAGAATATCTCCCTTTCGGGTATTTGTTATAACCTGCGTTGGCTCCAACACCGTAAACACCACCTTCATCTTCCCTTAAACGCTCAATTAATTTAATGTTTAACACTTCTGCAAGAGCATCTAATTGATTATTGTTCTCCTCGGAGTAAATATAATCTCCGCTGAATACAAGGCGTACATTGGCCTTTGGTTCCCGGCCTTTAAGTACCACCTTTTTAATTTTACCAGAAGGAGGTTTTATACCCAGGTCGCGGGGCTGTTCATTACGTTTGGTTGCCGGTAAACTTCCTAAATATTGCTCAAGCAGTGGCTTAATCTTTTCATTATCAAAATTTCCAACAAAAACAAAAGTAAAATCACTAGCATCAGCAAAACGCTCTTTAAAAATTTCGTAAGCACGGTTTAAATTTATCTGGTCCACTTTTGCAACCGACGGACCGGTACGGCGCATATTGTAACTTCCTAAAACGGCGGAAACTGTATCTGAAAACACACTGTTGGGATCATTTCCCCTATTTGCAAGGTTTCCTTTTTGCTGGGTAATGTATCCTTTAAAAATCTCTTCATCCTTGCGGGGATTTGTGAAATACAGATAAACCATTTGCAGGGCTGTTTCTAAATCCTGAGGATTGGTAAAACCTATTATACTTTCGCTTCTTTCGCTGATGCCCGGCTGAACAATTACTTTTTTACCTGTAAGTAGTTTAGATAATTGAATTGAATTAAATTCTCCAACCCCACTGCGATTGATAATGGTTGAAGCATTTGCTGCCGACTGGTAATCCGCATCACTGTATAAAGAGGTGCCGCCAGGACTAACCCCACTGAAGCTAATTTCGTCATTCTTAAAATCAGTTGGCTTAAGCATAACCTTAACGCCGTTATTAAATGTTAGTTCTGTAATGTTCAATTCGGAAATTTTCTTTTCTGAAATTACTTTTCCTGCAGCAGGTTTTATGGCAAGCAATGGTTTATCAGAAACCTGATCTTTGTAAGCTGTTATATCATGAGCGGTTACAGATTTTATCCAGTTATTTACAGTCGTTTCGTTCGGTAGCGCATCTTTATCCTTTTCGGGTCCCATAATGATCACATCACGGTTAA
>JACMND010000051.1 GCA_014378705.1 Pedobacter sp.
AAGGTTTTTTGTCCGTCGTAAACCTGGTACCCGACCCTTTTGTTTGCTCGATTATTTCCCCAAAGATTTTATTTGCATCATTGATGAAAGTCACCAAACTATACCGCAGGTTAGTGGTATGTATGGCGGTGACAGAAGCCGTAAATTAATTTTGGTAGATTATGGTTTCCGCTTGCCGTCTGCATTAGATAACCGGCCGCTGAATTTTCATGAATTTGAAAATATGATCAACCAAACAATTTTTGTATCGGCAACGCCGGGCGATTTTGAATTGGAGAAAACAGAGGGCATCGTGGTGGAACAGGTTGTACGACCCACAGGTTTATTAGATCCGCCAATTGAAGTGCGTCCATCGATCAACCAAATTGATGATCTTTTAGACGAGATAGATAAAAGGATTACAAAAGGAGATCGTGTGTTAGTAACTACGCTTACAAAGCGCATGGCTGAAGAAATGGATAAATACCTGCAACGAATTAACATTAAAAGTAAGTACATCCACAGCGAAGTGCATACGCTGGACAGAATTGAAATTTTACGGGAATTGCGTTTAGGAATTATTGATGTTTTAGTGGGTGTAAATTTATTGAGAGAAGGTTTGGATTTGCCTGAAGTTTCGCTGGTAGCAATTTTAGATGCAGATAAGGAAGGGTTTTTACGCAATGAGCGGAGTCTTACTCAAACAGCCGGCAGGGCTGCCCGAAACGTTGACGGGCTGGTTATTTTTTACGCAGATAAAATGACCGGCAGCATGCAAAAAACAATTGATGAAACCGGACGGAGAAGAGAAAAACAAATTGCCTATAATATTGAACATAATATAACCCCTACCACCATTGTAAAAAGTAAAGAACAAATTTTTGCGCAAGGTTCTGTATTGGATGTAAAAGGATACGATCCGTCAAACCCATACTCAATAGGCGACTCGGAAGAATTGGTAAATGTGGCGGCTGAAGATCAGGAAGTGTATAAAACAATTCCGCAGATGGAAAAAGCGGTGGCTAAAATTAAAAAAGAAATGGAAAAAGCTGCAAAAGATATGGACTTTATGGAAGCAGCAAGGTTAAGGGATGAAATGTTCCGGTTACAAAAGGAGCTCGAAGGAATGAAGTAAAATGTTGGCTGTCTAAAGACGATTCGTTTTTTTAATTATTTCACTCAGGTTTCTGACTTTATAATTTGAGATTTCCTCACTTGTATTTTAAGATTAAATGGAGAATAATCTAGTTTAATAATTGAATTGATTATCAATATCAATATGAACCAAAGTTTTAAAATAATAAATAACCTAAAATAAATATAGGTGATGGCTTTCCGCTGAATAAATACATATCTTACGTATCCTTCCATCACTATTAAATTCTATTATATGATCGTTGTTGCGCTTTACAACCTTAAAGGCGGTGTTGGTAAAACCGCATCTTGTGTAAATTTTGCTTATTTAGCTGCAAAAGATGGCTATAAAACATTGTTATGGGATATAGATCCTCAGGGGTCAGCAACGTTTTATTATCAGGCAAAGCCTAAAAACGGACAAGGGATAAAAAAACTGATCAGTAAAGATTCTAATTTAGACAATGCGATTTTAGCTACTGAA